>JAHISB010000043.1 GCA_018818425.1 Patescibacteria group bacterium | reverse complement strand
TATCCCGCACCTTCCCCGAATACCCCGCAGCTTTCGCCATAGGCGAATCTGCCTTTGGCATGATGCTGCGGGGATGAAGGGGAATTAAATAATTCCTTCCTGCGGGGTCAAATACCCCGCAGGAAGGTGCGGGATTTATCCAAAGATTTTTATTATGTCCACTACCGAGACTTTGACTATCAATAGAATTTTGAATACTGTCGCAGAAAGAAAAGCGACAGATATTCATTTTGTTATCGGCAACTATCCGTATGTCAGAGTTAAAGACCAGCTGCTGCCGCTGGCCGAAGAAGGGCTGATCAACCCCCAGACTATGGAGGCCATCATTAATTTTTTTGTTGCCGAAGATAAAAAAGAATTTATTAAAGAAAGAAAAGAGCTGAAATTTGTTTACGATTGGCTGGGCAAAGCCCGTTTTAGGGTCCATATTTTTCAGCAGAAAGGTTTTTTCAGCGTTTCTTTAAAACTAATTTCCAATGAAATCAAAACCTTAGCCGAGCTGGGCCTGCCCAAGATTATAAATAATTTTATCCAGCAGACCAAGGGCTTTTTGTTTATTTCCGGACCTTATAATTCCGGCAGAAGCGCTACGGTGGCGGCGATAATCCAGCACATCAACCAAACCAGAGCGGAGCACATCCTTTATTTAGAAGAGCCCATCGAACAGCTTTTTGTCAGCCACAAAAGCATTATCGAACAGCGGGAAGTGGGTTTAGATGTTTCCAGCTTTGCCGAGGGCCTGGAGTCAATAAAGGACGAGGACGTGGATATAGTGGCGGTGTCTCGCGTGCCTGCGGCCAAGAGCTTGGAGGCGCTTTTAGAGTTAGGCAACTCCGGCCGGCTGGTGATAGCTATTTTAGATTATGATTCAGTAACCTCGGCTTTTAACGGCATGGTTAGCGAGTTTGCTAACGAAAAGGCAACGTGGGCCAAAAATGTGTTAGCTGAATTATTGGTGGGCGTTATTGTTCAAAAATTAATTCCTAAAGTTTCCGGAGGCATGGCGCTGGCCGTGGAGATTTTAACCCAGACGCCCTCCAGCCAGGCTTTAATTAAAGAGGGCCGTTTTGCCCAGCTGGACAGCATTATCCAAACTTCCAGAGCCGAAGGAATGATCAGTCTGGAACGGTCGCTTTTAGAGCTGGTCCATCAAGGGGAGATTAGCGCCGAAGAGGCCGTTAAGCATGCTAAAAATTCTAAAGTTTTTAAAGAAGCGTTGAATAAATAGTTACTAAGTTACTAAGTTGGAAAGTGGGAGATAGACTTAGCAATTTAATAAATTTTCGTATGCCTCAATTCAATTATAAAGCTAAAAATTATCAGGGAGAAATATTCAAGGGCGTGGTTGATGCGCCTAATGATGAAATGGCCGCTGATGTTTTATTAGACAAGGGTTTAGCGGTGATTACTCTGCAGGGCAGAGGCAGGCTGGTCTTGGGCAAAAAAGGGGGATTTAAACTTCCTTGGCTCGACAAGGTCACCAAGAAAGACATTGTAATTTTTTCCAGGCAATTGGCGGTAATGATCTCCGCTAACCTGCCGGTAGTTCAGGCCTTAAAAATTATTGTTAAACAGACCGAAAAGCCGATTTTAAAAAAAATTGTTTCCGATATTGCCGATGAAGTTGAGAGCGGGGCCAAGTTCTCGGCGGCTTTAGCCAAGCACAATAAGGCCTTTTCCAATTTTTTTATCAGCATGATTAAATCCGGCGAGACCTCGGGCAAGCTGGACGAGGTTTTAGAATATTTAGCCGATCAAGAAGAAAAGGATTACGATTTAATCAGCAGAATCAAGGGCGCCATGATTTACCCGGCTTTTATTATCAGCGGTTTGATTTTAGTCGGAACCGTCATGATGATTTTTGTGATTCCTCAATTAACCGGCATGCTAACAGCTTCGGGCGCAACCCTGCCGCTTTCTACCAGAATATTAATTGGCGTTAGCAATGCTTTAAAAAATTATTGGTGGATTTTTCTGCTGATTATTATAGGCGGGGCAGCGGGCTTTAAGCAGTTAATTAAAATGCCCCGGGGCCGAAGAGCTTTTGATATTTTAAAGTTAAAGTTTCCGCTTTTTGGCAGGCTTTTTAAAATGATCTATTTAACCCGCTTTACCC
Source organism: Patescibacteria group bacterium (assembly GCA_018818425.1). Taxonomy (GTDB): domain Bacteria; phylum Patescibacteriota; class Patescibacteriia; order UBA1558; family UBA10009; genus JAHISB01. The sequence continues at coordinate 53,411 of JAHISB010000043.1, read as the reverse complement.
AGTCGCTTTCCACTTTGGTCAGAGGCGGAGTTCCCCTAACAGCCGGCTTGAAAATAGTTTCGGAGGTGGTGGGCAACCAGCTTTACCAGGACTTGATTGACCGGACCATTAAAGAAGTGGAAGACGGCAACTCGGTGGCGGTGGTTTTTTTAGAATCGGACATTGTGCCTCGGCTGGTTTCCCAGATGATGGCCGTGGGAGAAAAAACCGGCCGTTTGGATGATATTTTAGATAAAGTGGCCGCTTTTTACTCCAGAGAAATCACCAATATGGTGGCTAATTTAACCAGCTTGATTGAACCGTTTATTATGGTGCTTATAGGCGTTGCCGTGGGCGGCATGGTAGCGGCCATTATTCTGCCAATGTATAATTTAGCCAATCAGTTTTAGTCGCAAATCCTATATCCTATATCCTATATCCTGCCGACAGGCCCCGAGCGAGCGTAGCGAGTCGAGGGGTATCGTATTTGCCCCGCCGTAGCTCGACCTTTAATGAAATAAGAGTGAGAACATGGGCGGGTATCGCGACTCCCGACTCGCGATTTATCTGCGGAAAACCGGTTGAAACATTGTCAAATACAGAAATTTTTGTTATACTATATAAGGTGAATTAGTGTGGAAAAGTTATCCACAATTTTATATATATCCTCAAAAAGGTCGAGGCATAAAATCATTTATAAATAAATAAAAATTGAAATTATGAGAAATAAAAAAGGTTTTACTTTAATTGAGCTTTTAGTGGTAATTGCCATTATCGGCTTGCTTTCAACTTTGGCCGTGGTCAGCTTAAACAATGCCCGGCAAAAAGCTAGAGACGCCCGCCGGCTCTCCGATGTTAAACAGCTTTCCACCATTATAGAAATGGCAGCCACCGAAGGCACCGGTATTAATGCTTTGGAGGGCTGTACTACGGCTGGTGTTAATACAAATAGTTGCACTGGCCCCCACCAGGTAGACCAGTTTGACGGCTTTCTCGATCCTTCCAGTCCCGAGACTGGCTGTGGCCTTGATTGTACCGGCGGTACCGGTAATACTTGCCAATATTCCATTGCTCAAGAAGATGGCGATGCAGGCGCTACTGTGGAAGATTACGAAATCTGCTTTTATTTAGAGTCGGGCTCCGGCAGTTTAGGCGACGGTTGTCATGCGATAACAACAGGCGGTTTAATTGGTACGTGTGTTAAACCTATTCCTTAGTGAATAAATTTATTGCGTAATAATAGAGTTAAGACCCGGTCTTTTGGCCGGGTCTTTTTTCTACCACATCATTTTGTGGCGCGGGGCAAATCGTTATTTGGTCGATTTTTTATTATCAGGATTATTGCTGTCGTTTATCCAATTTTTAGGATTATTTTTAATGTATTGACGGATGCGATATAATGATTCTTTATTTCTGATGATATGTTCGTAATAATTGCGTTGCCAAAACGGAATCCCTTGCGTATTGCATAATTGGTTGATAATTTTGGCCGAATTCATTTTGAAACGCCCGATAATTTTTGGTATTAACATTCTACGGCGAAATATTTTGGTATGCGGCAGGGGCACACGTAGGGGCAATTCATGAATTGCCCCTACGTGTGCCCCTGCCACGTTGTTGAATTCGGCCAAAATTATCCCATGAACATGGTTCGGCATTATAATGTATTCATCCAACCGTGTATGGGGATAATGTTTTGGAATATCCAACCAGCATTGTTTAGCAATTTCACCAATCGGTGATAATTCAATTTTATTATTTTTTGTAACACCAAGTAAACAATCCCTATTTTTTGTGCAAATGGTGATAAAATAATAGCCCGGTTGCGAATAATCATAATTGGGCAATCTAATCGATCGCCGGTGATGGATTTGGGGATTATATGATGATTTTTTCATAAATAAAATAAAACAAGGACAAAAGACCCTTGTTTAATGGTATTTTACCTTTTATTTCTATAATGTCAATACCAGATATTTTGGAAGCCGTGGAGATTAGCGTTTATTTAATTGTTAAAATGGTGTAAAATATCCCTATGATGTTTAAACTTTGGTCGGCGCTCCGGGGCATTTTCCAAAAATTCAATTTGGATTATCTGATAGTTTTTATTTTGGCTCTGGTTGTTTTTTCTTCTTTGCAGGGAACCTTTACTCTGCCGGAGCCGGATTCGTTTTATCACGCTAAAATCGCCAAGTTTTTAAGCGAGGGGCAGGTTTTGCATCAACTGCCGTGGCTTCAGGAAACCGATCTGGCCAATAATTTTGTGGACCATCACTTTTTATACCACCTATTGCTGGTGCCTTTTGTGATGTTGGACGATCCGCTGGTGGGGGTAAAAACCGCCACTACCATCTTTGGCTCTTTGGCTGTTTTGGCGTTTTACTGGCTGCTTAAAAGTTTTAAGGTTGTTTATCCGTTTTTTTACATTATAGTTTTATTTGTGTCCCGGGACTGGCTGTGGAGAGCCAGTCTGGTCAAAGCGCCGGCGCTTTTTTTAATTTTTCTGCTTCTGGCTTATTATTTTCTGGTTAAAAAAAGATGGCTGGATTTATTTATAATTTCCTTTCTGGCGGTCTGGCTTTATGGCGGCTGGCCAATGATGATAGCCCTGACTGTTTTTTACTGGTTAGCTTGTTGGCTATTGAGCCGGAGTTTTGCCGGTTCTTGGCGGCAGAAAGTTACCCCGCGCCTCTGTCTTATGAAGTTATTACATCTTGTAGTAAGAAAGAAGCGGCGCAGACCTGTGACAGAAATTACAGAGCATTCTCAAGGCGCGGGGTTCAAAAATCAGAATTTGCCCTGGGCCGGTTTGGCGGCCACAGTGGGCGGCAGTGTTGCCGGTCTGGTTATCAACCCTTATTTTCCGGCTAATTTGCATTTTTACTGGGTGCAGATTGTCAAGATTGCCATTATCAACTATCAGGAAATTGTCAGGGTGGGCAACGAATGGTACCCTTACAGCCCGTTTAATTTAATTACCATCCACCCCCTAATCTGCGCTTTGCTGATAATGGGGCTGGCCCTGGTTGTTATAACTTTTAAAAAACAGTCGGTTCACTCTTTAACTTGGGGCCTGCTGGCATTGGCCCTTTTGTTTTTAACCTTAAAATCCCGCAGAAATATTGAATTCTTTATACCTTTAACCATTATCTTTTTTGCCTTTAGCTTTAACTGTTATCTTAAGCAGTTTGCCAAAGAGGAAATAAAAAAAATCTTTAATTTTAAGACCACTTGTTTAGGAGTTCTGCTGTCAATTTTTGTCTTGACTTTTTTATTTCAGGCGCCCCGAGATATTTTAGCGGTTAAAAAAGATATGCTGGTGGGTTTTCCTATTAACCATTATCAAGAAGCGGCGCAGTGGCTTAGGCAAAATACCCCAAAGCATTCCGTGGTGTTTCATTCCGACTGGGACGATTTCCCATTTTTATTTTATTATAACGACCATAACTATTATTTAACAGGGCTGGATCATACCTTTATGTATGAAAAAGATCAGGAAAAGTATTGGCTGTACGAAAACATTATCAGCGGCAAAGAACAGGAGGATTTAGCCAAGAAAATCAAAGAGAATTTCAACGCCGACTATGTTTTTGTAGAAAAGAGCTTTGTTAAGCTGGAAAGCAACTTAAGCTCCAGCGATTCTTTTAAGCAGGTTTACGAAGACAAAAAAACCAAAATTTACCAGATTATAAACAATGATTAAACAAATTTTTAAAAACAGAGGATATTTTTGGCTGGTAGCCCTGCTCACCTTAGCCGGCCTGGGCTTAAGACTGCTCTTTAGCCATTTTTTAGGCAGTTACTGGTTTGATGAATTATATGCGGTTAATTTTACCAAATTTTCCTTTAAGGGAATGCTGGATTTGCTTATTCAGGACGTTAATGTTCCTTTATACAGCATTATTTTATGGTTTTGGTATAAATTTTTTGCAGAAACGGAATTTGTTACCAGGTTGCTGTCAATAATTTTTGCGGTCGGCAATATCCCCTTGCTTTATTTAATAGGTAAGAAACTTTTTAATGCCAAAACAGCGCTTATAGCCGCGATATTCTATACTTTATCCACCTATCAGATTTTTTTAACCACCGAAGCCAGGCCTTATTCTTTGCTGGTTTTTTTAAGCTTGCTGTCTACCTGGTTTTTCTGGCAGCTTTTTAACGATAATAAAACTCGGCTTAATTGGATTGGTTATATCTTAAGCTCTTTGCTTTTGGCCTTTACTCATTTAGTTGGCAGTTTTTTGATACTGGCCCAAGCGTGTTTTATTATCTTTAATTATATTAGGCGAAAAAAAAGCATCAGAGCATGGCTTTTAAGCTACTCGGTTATCGCTCTTCCTTTATTGTGCTATATTATTATTTCTTTCTTGGTTAAAAAAGAGGCCGTTTTTTCAACCTATCTTTTTTATGTCCCCTATGATTTCCATTTTTTTACAGAAATTTTTAAATATTTTTTCAGACTCACAAACAGCGCTTTCTATTTGGAATTATTTTATTCACTATTGCCGCTTTTTGCTTTAGCCAGTTTTTTGATTGTCAAAAGAATAAAAGGGGATTATGATTTAGGCGTTAAATTTAAATTCAGTCCTCCTGTTGTTTATAGTTTGGCCTTGGTTTTGGCGTCATTAGCGGGTTGTTTTGTTGCTCATTGGGTAACGCCCAGATATTTAATTTTAGCTTCTGTTTTTACTTATTTATTAATCGGCCAGGGCATAGTCAATTGGTTGAATGCTCGTAAAGCAATGCAAGCCAGCTTAATGGCTTTAATAATTTTTTCACTGATAGTGGGTTATGGCAGTTTTTTTACCGAAAGAAATTACTGGACCAGGGTGGATGAATGCATTAACCAGATAAGTTCGCCCGATTCCAAAATTATTGTTCATAATTTTGCCTTTGCCATGATGCTTAAAAGATATTACACCGGCTCTTTGCCTGTGGAGGGTTTTTATCCTATCAATGACAGCTTATCGTTTGCAGAGAGAGTGGTTCAAAGAGGAGCCGGTCCTGTAGTAACCAATGATAATGTTGAAAAAATGGCCGGCGCGGTGGAAGATTACGATAATATTTTACTGGTAGAGGCTATTTACGTTCCTATTTTAGACCCTGATAATAAAGTTTTTAAGTGGTTCTTGAATAACGGCTGGCAGCTTCAGGATAATTTTTGCCAGATAGAGCGGATAAAGGTTTTTAATTTTACTAAACAGCAGTAAAAATTTTTAAATGTTATAACAATGGGATTTTTATGGATATTTCAGAATTTCAAAATATGTTTAAAGCAGAAGATGGGCATTGGTGGTTTAAAGGCAAGAGAGCTATTATAAAATATTTATTAAAGGATAATGTAAAAACTGATTCAAAAATTCTTGATTTTGGCTGTGGTTGCGGAGCAACGTTGGCTTCTTTTAAAAACGTTATTCATGCAGAAGGCGTGGATGTTTCAGAGAAAGCATTTCAGAGAAAGCAATAGAGTTTTGTAAAAAGCGAGGCCTAACAAATGTAAAAGTTATTAATCCCGATCATTGGCAAGCTAAGCCAGATAGCTACGATATTATTTTACTTTCAGACGTTTTAGAGCATGTTGATGATGATGCTTTACTTTTAAAAAAATTATTTTTTTCTTTAAAGTCCCACGGTCTTTTATTAGTTACTGTGCCAGCTTTTAATTTTCTTTGGTCAGCTCACGATGAAATACTTCACCACCATAGGAGATACAACAAAAGGAGTTTAATTAAAGCAGGTCAAATAGCAGATATTAAATGGTCTTTTATAAGCTATTATAATTTTTGGCTTTTTTTACCAGTACTATTTCTTAGAACTCTAAGGAAGTTGTTCAAAATACCCTCCCTTAAATCCGATACTTTGCCCATTCCTTGTCCTTTATTAAATAAAATATATTATTATATTTTTAACAGCGAGAAGTATTTTTTAAAGCTTTTTAAGTTCCCTTGGGGAGTTTCTTTGATTGCTTTAATTAAAAGAGAAGATTGATTAAGATATACTCTCTAGATTATTGGTAGAATGTTAAAATTAATTAGTAATCTTTATAAAAATTTAACCAAATCAGAAAATTTTTTTATTAGAAAGAGTTTATTAATATAAATAAGAAGATTGTTGAAGAGTTAATCACTCTCTTTTTGTTTTACGAAGATGATGAGATTTTGATTTCTATTTTCCGGCATTTTAGTTCTAAATAAATGACAACAGGTATCGGGCATATTGTTTACAAAGTAATCAGAGACAGGAAAAATTATTTTATTATATTTATTATTTTGTAAGAAATAATTAAATATTCCTGGGTCACCAGGATTATATTTACGGTAGATTATTATGTCAGGCTGTTTTTTTAAATCTTCTTTTAAATTTGCTCTGGCATAGCCAATGATAACTTTACTGCCTAAATAATACATATATGAGGTTTCTTCATAGTTTGTGGCGATAATTAAATTTTCTGGTTTAACAAATTTTTCTTTTAAATAATTTATAACATAATCAACTGGTCCATAATAGGGTTGATTTAATTCATATAAATGTTCTGATATTATATTAATTTTAAATATTAATCCAAAAACTATAAGAATAAATAAAAATTGATAAAAATATTTTTTTGTTTTTTTAATATTATCTAAAAGTAATTCATATAGAATAAAAATATCAATAATAATCATACCTATTAAAATTGGTTGAATATAAATGAAATAACGTTCATAGAGATAGGGCATCTTAGCAATTAGTAAAATATATATAATAAATAATAGTAGAAAAAAGTTTGATAATTTTATTTTATGGAAATTAATTAATATCTTCTTTTTTTTAAAGAATAACAGATACGTTAGAACAAGCTTTATTATTAAAGCGAGGTATAGAAATTCATATTGATAAAAAAAAGTTACAATAGTATTAATATGTGAAAAATAGGTAGATAGGTTAAAGTGTTTTAATTCAGAAAGCGCTTTGAGAATAGGAATTATTTTATAAAATATAGTAAAGGGGGTCGCAATTAGTATCGAAATAAATATAGGTAAGGTAGCTTGTAATAATTTTTTACTTTCTGTGTAATAATTTTTGTTTTGTAGAATATTTCTTATAAATTTTATCCCTTCATAAATTAGCAGTATAAGAATAAAAATAATAAAAGAAGTATAAAAAGTGTTTAATAACAGCAATAGTAATAATATTAGTATAACATTATAAGTTTTACGCTTAATATTTTTTAGATAATTAAATTTAATAAAAAGGTATATTAATAAGGAATATAGAAAGATCACTATAGAATAATATCGCACTTCTCTTAAATGAAGAATAAGCGATATCGAAAAAAGTTCAAATATCGAGAATAAAATAAAGAAAGTTATCCTTTCTTTTTTATTAGAGAAGATTTGAGATATAGCAATGGCGAAAATTATTAATCCTGCTAATCCAATGACAGCAAAGGGTATTCTTAATAAGGCGGTCTTTAAGTAGATATCATCTGTAAATTCAGAAAGTTTAATACCGATAGTTGAGAAATAATATTGTGTCCATCCGCCATCAATATTAGCATCAATTTTTCTCCAAACACCTAAATTTGGATCAGGGAAAAAATGATAAATAATATTTTTTTCATCATGGACTTTTGGGTAACCATAATTTAATACTCTTTTCCCCAACATTACAGTTATACTTTCATCATTCCAGAGAAGAGGATAAGAAATATTTTTAAAAAGACTGAAACCGAATAATAAAATTAGTAAAATTAATAGCGATATGAGGAATGAGTTATTTATTTTCATTGACTTTGATTTAAATATTTATTGCATGCTGCGGCGAAGCGGTCCGTTGATAACTTATAATATTGGTTTAATTTTAACACAAATTTAATTTTAACTCCATTGTTTATATTGAGAAAAAAATTGTAAAAACCTTAAAAAAATGGTATAATATAAAAACTTGTTAATAACTCTATAAGAAATAATTTTTTGATTTATTATAATATAGATAAATGAGGAAAGCTAAGCCCATTTTTAAAAAAAGAGCGGGATTTACCCAAGCACCTTTCGGCTTTGCTCAAGGCGCTGGGTTTACTCTTATTGAACTTTTGGTGGTGATTGCCATTATCGGTCTGCTTTCTTCGCTGGCTATGGTTAATTTAAACAGCGCCAGAGCCAAAGCCAGAGATGCCCGTCGTCTTTCTGATGTTAAACAGCTTTCCACTATCTTAGAAATGGAAGCTACCGAAGGAACTTTTCCGGCCCCTTTAGAGGGTTGCACTGCCGAAGCGACCAAGACTACCAGTTGCGGCGGACCGGGCCTGGTAGAGCAGTTTTCTTATTTTCAGGACCCCAGCCATACCGGTGATTCCTGGCCCTGTACCGGAGGCCTGGATTTCACCTGCGATTATTCTATCAGCAACGCCATAGGCGAAGGCGGCGCTACGGTGGCAGATTACGAAATTTGCTTTTATTTAGAGGTTGGCGTTGGCAGTTTTATGGCCAGCGGTGTTTATGCTATAGAAAGCGGCGGCCAGATTGGCGTTTGTGATGCTGATGGAGCATAATTAAGTAATTTTAACAATATGAGGGAGAAAATTAGAAGCGGGGAAAAGCGTTTAAAGCAACAGCTGGGTTTTACTCGCGCACCTTTCGGTTTCGCTCAAGGTGCGGGTTTTACCATAGTTGAACTTTTAGTGGTGATTGCCGTTATTGGCTTATTATCCACTTTGGTGGTGGCCAGCTTAACTAACGCCAGAACCAGGGCCAGAGACGCCCGCCGGATCAGCGATTTAGACATTATGCGCAAAGCCATAGAGCTTTATGCCAGCGAAGATTCAAATTCTCAATATCCTGCGCCAGCTGATTGGGCTGATCTGCAATTGCTTTTAGCTCCTTATTTAAACGAACTGCCCTTCCCGCCTAATTTGGAAGACGGCGATATTTATTTTTATGGCTGGAGAAATATGGTCAATCCGCGCCGTTTCTATTTAGGAGCTGTTTTAGAAGACGGGGACAATTCCGCGCTTGATAATGATAATGACGATCTCAGATCAACAATTAGAGACAATACAAATACATACAATAATGTTGGCGTTAACGGCAATAGTGATTATTTGGATTATAATGAACTTTTTATTTTAGACGGTGGTGTTTTTGGGAGTTGCGCCGACCCCCATTACTGTATTTATCAGGAGCAATAAATCTAGCAGCTTGATGGTCACGGAGAGTTCACTTCTCAATAAACTTGAAGTCTATTGACAGATGACGCGCTGCCAGCCCCGCTAGCAAAGCTGGCCGGGGATTGCTCACGGATAAATCACGCTTGCCCGCCTTTGGCGGGGAGATGCACGGATCTATCACGGATATCCACGGATGAATCACGGAGATGTTATATTATCAATCAGTGATTCATCCGTGATTCATCAGTGATAGATCGGTGAATTATCGGTGATTTATCCGTGAATAAATTTGTCTGACCCCTCTAAATTGAACTGGCATGATCCATATTTAACTTATGTTTAATAGAAAGAAATGCCGAAAAAGGCAGAGCTTTACCCGTGCGGGGTTTACTTTAATTGAGCTGATGATAACTATTTCTATTATCGGCATTATTGTTGCTATATCCGTTGTTTATATCGGCGACTCCAGAAGAAAATCCAGAGATGCTAAAAGAATATATGATGCGCAGTTATTAAATGATGTTTTAGAACTTTATGTGGAAGACAATGGTTATGTTCCTAATATTCATGCCAGCACGCCCACTTGGCAGGCATTAGAAGCAGAACTAAGTATTTACACGGGAGCTGTGGGCTTGCCAAAAGATCCTAAGGATGATGATGGTTATTTTTATGTTGTTTGCAGCAGTAATGAGGGCCAGGGCGGTCTTTTAGAAGATTCAGATGAAAATTTTTTAGTGGCTGTTGTTTTAGAAAAAGAAAGGAATACAGACGGCGATATTGATGGCGTTCATAATTATGCCCCCAGTCTTGATTGTATATCATCCGGCGGCAATATCGGCTCTTTAAACTGCAGCGATAATGCCGGTACAGGCAGAATACAGACTAAGCGGGGCAGTGTTATCTGCCTGGGTTATTTAAAGGATCAGTAATTTTGTTGATTTTTAAAGGTTAAAAATGGTATAATTTAAGCAATGATACTATTTTTTTTATTTATTTTCGGCTTAATTATCGGCAGTTTTTTGAATGCCGTTATTTATCGTTTAAAATCCGGCGAGAACATTGTCAGCGAACGGTCCAAATGCCCCCATTGCCGGCATCTTTTAGCGGTTAAAGATTTAGTTCCTGTTTTAAGCTTTATTTTTTTAAGAGCCAAGTGCCGTTACTGCCATAAAAAAATTTCCTGGCAGTATCCTTTGGTGGAACTTGCCACCGCTTTAATATTCATTCTCGGCTATTTAAAGTATCAAAACGAATTTCCAGTCTTGAATTTTCAGTTTTTAGTTTTTTTGGTCTTCAGCTGTTTTTTAATTATTATTTTTGTTTACGACTTAAAGCACTACTTGATTGTTGACAAAGTCAGCTTGCCCGCCTTTTTTATAGCTTTGCTGATAAATTTGCTTTTGGGCCACCCCTTATTCAACTTATTGCTGGCCAGCATCTTGGTGGCGGGTTTTTTCTTTTTTCAGCTGGTACTTTCCAAGGGCAAATGGATCGGCGGGGGCGATGTCCGGCTGGGCTTGGTTATGGGAGCCATGCTGGGCTGGCCCCAGGCTTTAATTGCTTTATTTTTAGCTTACATAAGCGGCTCGATTATCGGCCTGGTTTTGATTATGGCCAAAAAAAAAGAATGGCATAGCCAAATTCCTTTCGGCACTTTTTTATCGGCCGCCACATTAATCACTCTATTATTTGGTCAACAAATTTTAGAGTGGTATTCAAGGAGTTTTTTATATGGTTAAAGAAAAAAAAGCGGCTGATGATAAAAAAATCGGCCCTAGGTTAATCTCAATTTTCGCTAGATTCAAAAAAACAGCCGGCTTTACCCGCGCACCAATTTCTGGTGCGGGGTTTACCCTTGTCGAGCTTATAGTGGTGGTCAGCATTTTTATGATGGTGTTTATTTTTTCCTACCAGGGGCTAAGGGAAAGCCGGCACATAGAAGAATTCAGAGTGGCCATTGAGCAGGTGGCCAGCGACATCAGAAAAGCGCAGACCATGGCTCTGGCCGGAGTCAGCGACCAGGATATGTCCAGCATTGCTTATGGCGTTTATTTTGATGCGACTACGCCTGCTTGGGAATATGTAATTTTTATTGACGACAATGGTGATAAAAATTATGGCCTGGAAGACGACATTATCCAAACCGTGGAGCTGCCAGAAGATATTTATTTAATAGGTGTAGAGGCCGGTTCAGAGGAGATTGATGATTTAGCCGTTGTTTTTAAACCGCCTAAACCAATGATTTATATTAATTATGTTGAGGGCGAGGAGGAGCATGCTACTGAGTCCAACATTACCTTGTTTAGATCTAATGTGCCGGGCAAGATGGGCGTAGTTAATGTTAACCGCATAACCGGCCGCATTACCGCCGAAGTTTTGGAAGGCGGCCAGGCATTGGGCAATATGCTGGGCGGCGACGGCTTTAAAAAGCCCAAAAAACCAAAAGGCAAATAAACTTGCTGATTTAACCGATTATCAATAATGATTTTTAAAAAGTTATTATCGTCTAAAAATTTGCTTGCCCAGGAAGGCATGACTTTTATGGAAGTTATTGTCGCTTTAGGCATTTTGGTAACAGGCATTATCAGCGGCTTGACTTTAACCACTTTTAATTTAAATGTTTCGGTAGCCGGCGAAGGCAGATTAATGGCCGCTAATTTTGCCAGGGAAGGCCTGGAAGTTATCAGGCAGATGCGCGACAGCAACTGGCTGGCCGGTGAGGATTGGGATGCAGGAATTTTAGAAGATCCTCAATATAACTATCGCCTGACCGTTAATTTTAATCCTACTGATAACAGTTGGTCAACCGCAGACCAGACCGATGATATTGCCGACTGTTCAGAATGCCAGCTTTATTATAATGCCGATAACGGCGTTTTTTCTCACGATGACGGCGGCGAGCTCACCAGTTTTAAAAGGTTAATTACCATTCAGGAAATTTGCTGGAGCGAATTGTCTGAAGAAGAAGCGGTTTTAGATAACAGCGAGCATTGTCAGAGTTTTGGCTTGGGCTTAATTGGCTGGCAGTTAACTTCTCAAGTAACCTGGCATGATAATAACCAAGACCACGATTTAAAAGTGATTGACAGAATTTATGATTGGAAATAAGGGTTTGTAACTCGTTATTCGTCATTCGTAAATCGTGGTTCAATAATATATTATTCATGTTCAAGAAAATAAAATTTAATATTCAGAAAAGCCGGGGCTTTACCATTATGGAAACAGTGGTGGCTTTGGCGATTTTTACTGTGGCCGCCACTTATTCTTTGGCCATTTTTGTCCAGAGCAATACTGTCCAAAAAAGAACGGCCAACATTCAGCGGGCTCTTTCCGATGCCCGCTATGCTTTAGAAGTTATAGCGCGGGAGGTGAGAATGGGTCAGATTGATTATAGTTACTATGAAACTCCCTTAGGAAATATGCCTCTTGCAATTTTAGCCATTATAGACCCGGATAATAATCAGCTTATTTTTAGGAGAGCGGAAAGCGAACTTGGTTCGGAGCGTTTTGTTATTCAATTTTATGACACAGAAGGCGAACAGTGGCTGGATATCACTCCCGAAGATTTAAATGTTATTCGCCTGGATTTTTATATTACGCCGGCCGAAAACCCCTTTTTATGGCAGCCAGACGGCGGCTATGCCAATAATCAACAGCCAATGGCAACCATTATTTTAGAAACCGAAAGCTTGCACAGCGAAGGCAATATCGAGACAGAGCCAAGAGTAACTCATTTCCAAACAACTATAACTTCCAGAAAGTATAGTAGATAATATTATACTCAATGGAACATTGGAGCATGGGAACACTGGAACACTTGAACATTAGAGCATTAGAACATATGATCAAATGCTCCCATGCTCCAATGCTCCCATGCTCCAATGTTCTCATGCTCCCATGCTCCAATGTTCTCATGCTAAGCTCCGCCGCTTCGGAATTATAAAAGCAACGGGGTATAAAATAAATTAAAATGCAGTTCAGCAAACCAAAATTTAAAACTTCAACCACAGGAGGTGTTTTACTGCTGTCCTTGATGGTTATGACCGGAATTATAACCATCAGTTTTGCCACCGGCACTTTAATTATGAGCGAGATTCAGCAATCCAGTCAGCTGGACAGAGCTATGGTGGCTTATTATGCGGCCGAAAGCGCTGTGGAAAAAGGCTTGTATCAGGTAAGACAGCGGGATATTCACCCCTCATCATTTAATTTAACCGAGGTGTTGCTGGACAATAACGCTGAATACAAAATAATTGCCCAAGACACCGAACCGGTAATTTATAAAACTTTAGCCCAGGACGAGATATTGGAGTTGGATTTGTATACTCCTCATTCGTTAACTCCTTTTGAGACTCCCATTAAGTCTTTAATAGTTAATTGGTCAGCAGAGGCGGGCTCGTGGCTGGAGGTGCGCTGGGTTCCCTGGACCATAGCTGGAGAGTTAACCCCAGGGACGGATCAAGGAATTAAAATAAGCTTGGATAATTTAATAGAAGATTTGGGCTATGTAATTAATTTAGGAAGCGGGGACACCTATTTATATAACGTCAGAATGACAGCGCGCTATGCTCCAATTACTTATTTAGAGATAGTTGCTTATGATACTATTGACCCTCAAAATGATGAGAGATGCGATCCTTTGGGTCTTTGTGCCGTGGGTATAGCCGGACGAGTGAAAATTAAGGGACTAGGCGCCTTTCCCGCTGATTCTTCCCAGCCCTCTAAACAGGCCATTTTGGTTACTATGCCGGAAGTGGCGCCGCTTTCCGGACTTTACGACTATGTTTTGTTCAGCGAAGCCCCTATTGTTAAGTATTGATGATTTCGGCCAAAGGCCGACCAGCCTCTGGCTGGGAGGGCTGGGGATTAAACGTTGCAGCCGACAGCCTGGCTGTCGGCTTCCGAGATTTGTTGTTTTTTTGTTGAGAGTTTATCTCACAATTTACGATTAACAAAGAATTGAGAATTAATTAATATTATTAGAACTATGAATAAACAGGAAGCTAAAACCAGGATAGAAAAATTAAAGAAAGAAATAGAAACTCACCGCTATCTTTATCATGTTTTAGATAAGCAGGAAATTTCCGACGCGGCTTTGGACAGCTTAAAGCACGAGCTTTACGAACTGGAACAGCGCTTCCCGGAATTTATCACGCCCAGTTCGCCGACCCAGCGGGTGGGCGGTAAGCCCTTAGATAAATTTAAAAAAGTAACGCACTCAAAGCAAATTTTATCTTTAGAGGATGTTTTTAGTTTGGAAGAATTGCGGAAATGGGCAGAGAAGAATCAGAAAATAGCCAAAGATAGCTATGATTATTACTGCGAGCTTAAACTGGACGGCTTAACAGTAGTTCTAACTTATGAAGACGGCGTTTTAATCAGGGGAGCCACCCGGGGCGACGGCCAGACCGGCGAGGAAGTCACGCAAAATTTAAAAACTATTGAATCAATTCCGCTTGAACTTCAAAAATCTTCTAAAATTAAATTGCCCAAAGTTTTTGAAGTCAGGGGAGAGGTGGTGATGACCAAGAAAGTTTTTGAGAAAATCAATAAAGAAATGGAAAAAAAAGGCCAGCCCAAGTTTGCCAATCCCCGCAACGTGGCTGCGGGCAGCATCCGCCAGCTAGACCCCCAAATCACCGCCTCCAGGAAGCTGGACTGCTTTGCTTTTGAAATTATCACCGCTGCCGGCCAAAAAACCCACGAAGAGGTCCACCAGCTGTTAAAAGAGCTGGGTTTTAAAACCAATCCTCATAATCAGCATTGCAAAGATTTGCCGGCAGTAGGCAACTATTTAAAAAAATGGGAAAAAGCCAGAGAAAAATTGGAGTATTTGACAGATGGCGTGGTCGTGGTCATCAACAACATCAATATTCAAAAAAAGCTCGGGCATATCGGCAAGGCAGAAAGGTGGATGGCCGCTTATAAATTCCCGGCCGAACAGGCCGCCACTATTGTTGAAGATATTCAGGTTCAGGTGGGCAGGGTAGGAACTTTGACTCCGGTAGCAATTTTAAAACCAGTCAGGGTGGCCGGCTCAACCGTTTCCAGAGCCACGCTCCATAACCAAGATGAAATCAACCGCCTGGATGTCCGTCTCGGCGATACGGTGATTATCCAAAAAGCCGGCGATATTATTCCCGATATCGTTAAAGTTCTGCCCAAGCTTAGAACCGGCAAAGAGAAAAAATTTAACATGCCGGCCAAGTGCCCGATCTGCAACAGCAATGTCATCAAACCATCAGGCGAAGTCAATCATTACTGTTCCAACAAAAACTGCTTTGCCGTTGAAAGGGAAAAAATCAATCATTTTGTTTCCAAAGCCGGCTTTAATATAGAAGGTTTAGGGCCAAAAATCGTTGAGCAGCTGATTAACGAAGGCCTGGTTACGGACGCGGCAGACTTATTTAAATTAACAGAAGGCGATTTAGAACCGCTGGAAAGGTTTGCCGAGAAGTCCGCTAAAAATCTTGTTGAATCAATTCAGTCAGTCAAAGAAATTGAATTGGCAAAATTTATCAACGCCCTGGGCATCCGCCATGTGGGCGAGGAAACAGCCATTGCCTTGGCTCATCAGTTCGGCAGTTTAACTAAACTGGAGTCGGCAGATTTAGAAGAGCTTGAGTCAATCAGGGATATTGGCGGCGTGGTGGCCAAGAGTATTTATGAGTATTTTAGAGACCGCGAAAGTCAGAATTTTTTAAAAAAGCTTGAAAACGTTGGAGTGCAAGTATCATCAAGCAAAGTACAATCAGGCAAATTATCGGGCAAAACTTTTGTTTTAACCGGCTCGCTGGAATCACTGCCCCGAGATGAAGCTAAAGATAAAATCAGAAGCTTAGGCGGGCAGATCTCCGAATCCGTCAGCCAGAAAACCGATTACGTTGTAGCGGGCGATGAGCCGGGCTCAAAGTTTGATAAGGCGAAGAAGCTCGGGGTAAAAATAATCTCAGAAAAAGAATTCTTAAAATTAATTGGATATTAGAATATTAGATTATTTGACTATTTGAATATTAGATTGGAGCAGTGGCCTGTAAGGGTCATTTTTAATTTATATAAATCCCGCACTTTCCTGCGGGGTATTCAGGGAAGGTGCGGAATAAACCATAAAGTAGAAAGTACCGCTTTACACTTTATAGTTTATATGATATGATATATAGTAGCAGGTGATATATGTGGATAAATATGCCTGTTCGGAAATAAAAACAAAAAAATGCCAGGAAAACTTTTAAAAATCGGTGAATTATCCCGCAAAGTCGGGGTTTTGCCTTCGACCATTAATTTTTATACTAACGAAGGCTTGTTAAAAGAAGCGGCTCGCAGCCAGGGCGGGTATCGCTTGTATAACGAAAGCTACGCCGTCAGCCAGATTAAAAAAATTCAAAAGCTTCAATACCAAAAGCGCCTGCGCATTGATGAAATAAGGAAGATCGTTAATCGTTAATCACACCCTACGCCCTACCCACCACACCCTATGAATAAAAAAGAAACTAAGAAAATTTATCATCCTAAAATATCGTGCCAGAAAATTAAGATTGTCGGCTGGCCGCGCTGTTATAGGCGCCGGGCGTTGGTTAAACAGAATTTGTGGCAGACCATTAGAGCTATGCTTTTTTAAATCGCAAATCGCAAATCGTAATAAATTATTGGGTTATGCGCCCATTGTTCCTTGAATATCAAAAAGCCCCTTGCTATGCTTGGGGGCTTTTTGGTATGGATGGCTTGATTTATCAGCAATATTTCAGTATGATGTAATTATTATTATTTACGAATATTTCACGAACTAATCACAAATGACACGAATATTCACGAACTAATCACGAACCTATTATGATAAATTTTCCGGAACTAGAAGAAAAAATCCTGAAATTTTGGCAGGATAAAAATATTTTCAAAAAGACTTTAGAAAAGAAGTCTGTCAAGGGCCCTTTTATTTTTTATGAAGGACCGCCAACGGCCAATGGCAAGCCAGGCATTCATCATGTTCTGGCCAGAGCTTTTAAGGATTTAATTCCCCGCTACAAAACTATGCAGGGCTATTTTGTAGAACGCAAAGCCGGCTGGGACACTCACGGTCTGCCGGTTGAACTGGAAGTTGAAAAAAAATTAAAAATTTCAGGCAAGCCGGATATAGAAAAATTTGGCATTGAGAAATTCAATAGTGAATGCAAAGAAAGCGTCTGGCGGTATCAGGAAGAATGGGAAAAATTGACGGAACGGATCGCTTTTTGGCTGGATCTGGAACATCCTTACATTACTTACCACAAGGATTATATTGAAACCCTATGGTGGATTTTCAAAAAAGTTCACGAACGCGGTTTATTGTATCAAGGTCATAAAGTGGTGCCTCAATGCCCGCGCTGCGGCACGGCTTTATCATCGCACGAAGTAGCGCAGGGCTATAAATCAATCACCGAGCCGTCGGTTTATATCAAATTCAAAGTCAAGTCTGGTCAAAAAATCGGGAATTTTACTACTAATGATAATACTTATATTTTATCCTGGACCACTACGCCCTGGACGTTGCCGGGCAATGTGGCTTTGGCTGTCGGGGGGGATATTGAGTATGTAAAAGTAAAAAGATTTATAAGTGAGTGGGATAGTAATAAAGAAGCAGTTTATGATGAAGTAATTCTGTCAAAAAAGATATATAACGAACTTAAAGCTGATCCTGTAAGTATTAAAGCAAAACCTTTTAATTTTGGTTTTACAAAAATTCTTAATGGTTTTGAATTACCAATTGACTATTCTATTGAAGATCTTCAGACTATTGAATTTAAAGGATCGGATTTAATCGGCGTGGAATATGAACCCTTGTTTCCAGGCGCCATTCCTGAATCAGTTGAAAATTATCAAAATGCTTTTAAAGTCTACGAAGCAGATTTTGTTACTACCGAAGACGGTACTGGCATAGTTCATACAGCCGTAATGTACGGTGAAGATGATTATCAACTGGGTTCCCAGGTCGGTTTGCCGAAACATCATACCGTTGATGAAAACGGCAATTTTCAAGCAACTGTAAAAAAATGGGCCGGCCAGTTCGTTAAAGACAAAAAAGTTGAACAAGGCATTATTGAAGATTTAAAAAATCGCAATTTACTTTTCACGATAGAAGACTATACTCACGATTATCCCTTTTGTTGGCGTTGCGATACGCCTTTGTTGTATTATGCCAAGAATTCATGGTTCATTAAAATGTCGGCTTTGCAGAAAGATTTAATCAAAGAGAATCAAAAAATCAACTGGATTCCGGAGCATATTAAAGAGGGCCGGTTCGGCGAGTGGCTGGCGCAGGTCAAAGACTGGGCCATTTCCCGCGAAAGATACTGGGGCACGCCGTTGCCGATCTGGCAATGTGAACAGTGCGAAGAAATAAAAGTCATCGGCAGTTATCAGGAGCTTTACGAAGAAACTCAATGCCCGCTGATTCAAAAAGATGACTTTGACCCTCATCGTCCGTTTATTGATGAATATAAACTAAAATGCCAATGCGGCGGGCAGATGTCCAGAGTTCCCGAGGTGGCGGATTGTTGGTTTGATTCCGGCTCCATGCCTTTTGCCCAGCATCACTATCCTTTTGAAAATAAAGAGAAAATAGAATCTAAAGATTATTATCCGGCCGATTTTATCGCTGAAGCCATAGACCAGACCCGCGGCTGGTTTTATACCATGCTGGCCATTGGTGTTTTAGTGGAAAGGGGAACCAGTTATAAAAATGTTATCTGCTTAGGCCATATTAATGATTCCGAGGGCAGAAAAATGTCCAAGCGCATAGGCAATATTATTGACCCGATGGAAGTCATCAATAAATGGGGAGCCGATGCTTTGCGCTTTCATCTTTATACAGTCAACCAGCCAGGCGAATCTAAAAATTTTGACATTAAAAATGTAGAGTCAGCGGTCAGAAAGAATTTTATAATCCTGTTTAATGTTCTTAATTTTTATCAGATGTATCAAGGTAAAAGTCAATTTATAGAAAAACAGCCGAAAATAAAAAATGTTTTGGATGAATGGGCGCTAGCTAAATTAAATCAGCTGACCGAAACAATCACTAAAAATCTTGATGAATATAATATTTTTAGCGCCGGCAGATCTATCACAGATTTTATTGATGAGCTTTCCACCTGGTATTTACGGAGAAGCCGGGACAGATTTAAGGGCGATGATCAGAAAGATAAAGAATTGGCCATGCAAACGCTGGGCTATTGCCTTTCAATATTATCAAAGTTAATGGCGCCGTTTACGCCTTTTGTGGCCGAAGAGCTGTATCAAAAATTAGGCGGTCAGTTAGAGTCAGCCCATTTGGAAAGTTGGCCTAAAGCAGAAAAATATAATGAAAACATTATCAAAGAAATGGACAAGGTAAGAAAAATTGTTGAACTGGCGCTGGCTAAAAGAGATGAGGCAGGTGTTAAAGTTAGGCAGCCCTTAAATCAATTGATTGTTACATCGGAAAAGTTATCAGAAGAATTAGTCAATTTAATCAAAGACGAAGTCAACGTCAAAGAGGTTGTTTTTGAAAAGGGTGAAACTTTAGCAGTTAAATTAGATTCAAAATTAACCGATGAATTAAAGGAAGAAGGAATGTATCGTGAGTTGGTCAGGAGCATTAATCAGTTAAGGAAAGAAGAAAATTTTAATATTACAAACTCTGCTCGCCTTTTTTATTATACTGATTCAAATTATATTGATAAAGTTATAGAAAAATACAAAGATGATTTATTGAAAAATACGATTTCCATAAAAATTAAAAAGCAATTTAGACCAGATGTAAAAGGCAAAGAGATTACAATAAACGGAGAAAAGATTTGGCTGGGAATTAAGCCTTGGTCATAGACTGCGGAACCACGAAGCCGACAGCCTGGCTGTCGGTTGCCGCACATCCGTTGTCTGCCTCACATCCATTGCCTACCGCACATCCGCAGCCGACAGCAATCATTCACCGAACCACGAAGCCGACAGCCTGGCTGTCGGTTGCCGGATAGATAACAATTGACGAAAAGCGATTTTATGCCTCAAATAAGAATGAATGTTGATGGTGAGATTTATTTTGTCACATCAAATACAATTAATGATCAAAGAATATTTACCAATAATGAATATTGTCAGATTTTATTAAAAAATATTGATTTTTATCGAAGAAAGTTAAAATTTAGATTATACGCCTATTGTATTATACCTTGGCATGTTCATTTATTAATTCTACCTAGAAGAGGAAAAAATATTTCCAAGATAATGCAGTTGATAAAATATCGAACTGCGCGTGATATTCGCAAATATAACCACGATCTCCGCAGCCGACAGCCTGGCTGTCGGCTGCCCGGCGCGTGGTTAGAAGGCCAACGATGTCTAAATTCCATTTGGCAACGTTCTTTCCACGACAGAATTGTTCGTTCGGACCGGGAATTAGATAATAAAATAGATTACATCAACTATAACGCTGTTAAGCATCGAATCGTTGACGATCCCATAACTTGGCCTTACTCATCATTTCATAATCATTACAAAACAGAAAAAGAATTAATTGAGATTGATTATATATAAATGTCAACTTTCAAAACAGAAGCCATTGTTCTTGCCAAGCGCCCTTTTGTTGAGGATGACAGGTTTTATACTATTTACACCAAAGACTACGGCAAGCTGGAGGTGCTAGTTAAAGCGGCGGCCAAAAGCTCCAGCAAGCTGGCCGGCCATTTAGAGCCGTTTTCCCACGCCCGGGTAATGATTGTCAGGGGCAAAAGCAACGAAACCCTGGCCGGAACCAAGCTGATAAGCTTTTTTCATTTTAGCGAATTAAACAGTTTAGCTTTGGCTAATTTGTCAGCGGAAGTCTTGGGTAAAATCACTAAGCCGGGCCTGGCTAACGAGAGAATTTTTTGGATACTTTTAAAGCTCTTGCCTTTTTTAGCCGGCAGTAGTAGTTTAGAACTAAAGCGCATTGCTGTTTTAAGATTTATCTGGCAGCTCTTGGAGGCCTCTGGTTATGGCGTCTCTGACAACAATTCTTCGGTTTTTGAAAAACTGCCGTTGTTATCGGCGGCCGCCAACCAGTTATTAATTAAGCAATTGCTTAAGAAGCAAAATCCGGATAATTTTAAAACCTCCGTCTCATCTTTAAAAGAAGTTGAGGACTATACAGTTAACTTTCTTAATTATATTTTGGAAAGCGAATTAAAAAGTTTAAAGATATTTTCTTATGCCTAAAAGCATGGACATTAGAAAAACTAAGAAGATTGTCGTTAATCTAAAAAAACCGGGCGGGCCGGCCGCCTCCTCAAGTTCAGCCAGGCCACAAAGCAAAACAACCAGCAGAGGCGGAAGCCAAAGTTTGGAAAGAAAGAATCTGCCAAAATATTTTAACGACAGCAGAAGCAGCTCGTCTCGCTTCCGAGCCGAAGCGGGTTATCAGCAAATTCACCGCCGTTCCATGAAGAAAAAGCTGTCTTTTTTATCTTTTTTAATAATTCTGTTATTTTTATTAGTAACCGCAGCCATAGCCGGTTTTTTTATTTTTTACGACAAGGGGCCGACGGGCAAATCTTTAAAATTGGCCCTGGCCGCTCCCAAAGAGGCAGTAGCCGGCGAAGATTTTACTTTAGCCCTGGCTTATGAAAATTTGGATAAAGTATCCTTAGGCCAAATGGAAGTAGTGATAGAATACCCGGAGAATTTTTATTTTACTAAGTCTAATAAAAAGCCCATCAACGAAGAAAATAATGTTTGGCGCTTAGCGCCTTTGCCGCCGGGCGCTACGGACATAATCGAAGTCAGCGGTTATTTGATCGGCGAAGTTAAAGAGAATAAAGACTTTAAAGTCATCTTTCATTATCGGCCGGAAAATTTTAGTTCAGATTTTCAGGAAGACATCAGCAAAAAAGTTACTATTAAAGACAGCCTTCTTAAAGTAACCGCCTCCGCCCCGGAAATAATTGAAGACGGCGCAGAAGCGGAATTCAAAGTTAAATATAAGAATAATTCAACAGAAGTTTTAGAGAATTTATTTTTCAACTTCGATTTAGGCGAAGCTTTTGCCGTCAGCGAAACAGATTCGGAAACAGCTGGCGCCGCCTGGGAAATTGAGGAACTAAAAGCCGGCGAAGAGCAGGAACAGATTATCAAAGGTACCATAGATTCCACTTTAGCTAATCCTTTGGAATGGTATTTTACGGCCGGTTTAATAACAAACGATATGGAGAGCGAAGAGGCGGTGAGGTATTTATATAAAACCGCCGGCCAGATAAAAATTGAAGCGCCTAAAGTGGATATCATCCTGTCATTAGCCGATGAAGAACAGGAAGTCGGCTGGGGAGAAGCAGCCGGTTATAAAATAGAGATTGTAAACAGCGGCGAAATTGAAATTAATCAGGCGGTTTTAAAATTAACCTTTTTAAATGATTTTGTGGACTGGGAAAATTTTGATAATCAGTCCAACGCCCAGCTGGATGCGGAAACCAATAGTTTAGTCTGGCTTTCTACCAGCGGCGGCTGGACCGACCAGCTGGCTAAAATAAAGCCGGGCGACAAGCTGGAAGTAAACTTAAATATTCCCTTGCAAAACGAACCGGAAGATTTAATAAATTATTCCCCGGAGGAATTAGCGCTGGAGGCAATAGCGGCGCTTTCGTTCAAGTCGCAGGAGAAGCATAAAGTTTTTTCTGCGGAAAATTTAGTCTTGCCGATTATCAGTTCAGCTAAACTAATTACCGAAGCTAAATATTATTTAGACCAGCAGACCAAGGTGGGCAGCGGGCCCCTGCCGCCGGTAATCGGGGAAACCACCAGTTACCGCATTTATTGGAAGTTATTTTCCGGCTCCCATGGCCTTTCTGATGTTAAAATTAAAACCACTTTGCCGCCTTATATTATAGGCCAGGAAGATTCTGCCGAAGTAACCATGGGCTCGCCTTTGGAATTTGACGGTTCTACTAAAGAGGTAATCTGGTTAATCGACGACCTTTCGCCCAACTCGCAGGTCATGGCCAGTTTTGAGGTAGCGGCAACTCCGGACGCATCGCAGGTGAACCAGTTATTAATTTTAACTAATCCAACAATTTTAGAAGCTACAGAACAACAGTCTAATAATTCAATTTCTCAAACCAGTAATTTATTAACATCAGATTTAATTTATGATCCCGTAGCCCAAGGCAATGGAAGGGTGGTAGTTGATTAAAATCAAGGCGATATTAGCGAGGGACATTATAGCGCTTCATTCAAGTTTGCTGAAATGTTAAATAATAATATTGCGCAACAGATATTAGACAAGTTCGGTTTAGGCAAAGTAATCTCGGTAGCTAACCAGGAAACAGGCATCACCGGGGCAGTTTTTGATTATCCTTCTAACTTATGGGGAGCAAGCAACTAAAAAATTGAATGAATTTATTTAAGCTGACAAAAAAATCAATAAAAAGTTTGGCTCGAGCCGGCGTTTTACAAACGGCCCACGGCAAAATCCAAACGCCGTTTTTTATGCCCATTGCCACCAGGGGCAGCGTCAAAACCCTCAATTCATCAGAAGTCAAAAAAATCGGCGCGCAAATTGTTTTAGGCAACAGTTATCATTTATATCTAAAACCGGGCTTATTAATAATCAAAAAATCAGGCGGCTTGCGCCGATTCATAAACTGGCCGGGGCCGATTCTCACAGATAGCGGCGGTTTCCAAGTATTCAGTCTTGATGGAAAACGCCAGGACAGCCAGCCGGGAGGCCTGGTTAAAGTTACAGATAAGGGCGTAGAATTTAAGTCAGTCTACGACGGGTCAAAGCATCTTTTTACTCCAGTATCAGTCATTAAAATGCAAAAGATTTTTGGTTCAGATATTATCATGGTTTTGGATCAGTGTGTAGCTAATCCCTGCGCTCGCGGGAAAGCCCAAGAAGCTGTGGAGAGAACTCTGAAATGGGCGGAAAAAAGTATTGAATATAAAAATTCCAAATTAAAAACTAAAAGAGACAAACAAATCAAAAATCAAAAATCAAAAAATTTGGTTTTTGGTTCTTTTAATTTTGGTAATTTATTTGCCATAGTTCAGGGGTCATTATATAAAGAGCTTCGGATACACTGTGCTCGTGAGTTAGTCAAATTGAACTTCGACGGCTATGCCATCGGCGGCTTGGCAGTGGGCGAAAGTCCAGAAGAGATGTATAAAGTATTGGATTATACTGTTCCGGAACTTCCGGAAGATAAACCCCGGTATTTGATGGGCGTTGGCTATCCGGAGCAAATCGTTGAAGCGATTAGGCGGGGCGTTGATATGTTTGATTGCGTGATTCCGACGCGCGAGGCCAGGCATGGACGGCTGTATTATTTCAACAAATCTCGGAAGCCGACAGCCAGGCCTGCTTCGCCGAATCAAGGCGAGCTGTCGGCTGCAACTTTCAATACCCAATCCTTGTTTTATCAAACTATCAACATTAAGTCGGCAAAATTCGCCAGAGATATAAATCCAATCAATCCAAATTCAAAAATCCCCGAACTCAAAGAATATTCTAAGGCCTATCTTCGCCATCTGTTTTCTGTCAACGAACCGCTGGCTTTGCGCTTAGCCACCTTGAATAATTTGGAGTTTTATATTAATTTAATGAAAGAGATCAGAAGCGCTGTTAAAGAGAATAAATTATAAATGCGAACGACGCGAACTTATGCGAACCGCGAAACCTATCCATCAATGTCAGCGGTTTGCGTAAGTTCGCGTCAGTCAGCGTTTGTCAGCGACTCCAGGAATTAGAAAGTCAATTAGTCAAAATAAATTGTAATTATGAATAATGAATGCGAATCATGGTTGGGTAAAAAAGTAAAAGTAATAATCGATAGGCCGCTGGGATCGAGGCATCCAGACTCAAAGTTTAAAACTGTTTATCCGGTAAATTATGGTTTTATCCCTGATACTTTTTCCGAAGTTGATAACGAAGAAATTGATGCCTATGTGTTAGGTCCTAATTTTCCCATTAAAAAATTTGCAGGTATAGTTATCGCTGTTATAAAGCGAGATAACGATGAGATAAAATTAGTCGTGACTGATTATCAGGATTATTCTAAAGAGGAAATAAAGAAATTAACTTATTTTCAAGAAAAGTATCATCAATCTAAAATAGTTAAATAAATTGTAATTATGAAAAATATACCTTTTGAACGAATATCAAAAGAGGAGGAAGAGTTGACGCTCGAGGACCTGCCCATCGGTACAGAAGTTTTTTTAGAACGTCCCTATGCGGATTTGGGAGTAGGCGAGGTTATTAAACCAGGAGTACCTGACGGAACGGTTCTGGTAAAATTTAAAAATCAAGAAATGCCTTTGAATTGCAAACCCTCCCAGTTACAAAAAGCAGAGTCGGCCGAAATTACTCAAGACGATTTTCAAAAAACAGGATAGGGTGATTGGCAAGAATGTTATTTAAAAATGATTATCTTGTTTTTTAAACTAATTATAAATTTAGATAATTGGTCATTTTAGGAGGTGCAAAATGTGTACTGATGATGAAGTCACTAATGGTGAAGCAATCAAGGTTAAAGTAAAATTTATCGAAACTCCTCCAGATGTCCTTAGGTTTCCAACAAATCCCCCCGGACTCATAAAGAGAAGCGAAGAAAGCACAGACGGCGGTGATTATCCTCGGGCGGGCGATGTCTATGAGGCGGTACTTATCAAAACTATCCAGCGATATAAAATACCTGGATTGGGTGATTGGCCTGCCGATTGTCTGGAGGAAGTTCTTTAATCAAGTTTAATAATTTGCAAAAAAGCAGTCCTCGCCGGGTAAGCGGGGACTTTTCATATCGGAAACATCGCCTTTAATTTGCGAAAAAAGGTGCGGTGAGGTAAAATTACTGTATGAAAACAGGAGAGCAGACTTTATTTTCAGCCAAAAGCATTAGCTTAGCCATTATTAAACACATTTTTTATTGGCCGCTTTGGTGGTATTCCGGCGGTTTTTTGATTATCTTAAAGAATACTTTTAAAAAAATAGCCGGCGCCTGGATAGGTTTAGCTTTGGATGTCTGGCTAAAGAATATCTTTAGGCCTATGTACGGCCAGTACGATGCGGCCAGCAGAATAATCAGTTTTTTAATGAGAGTGGTGCAGATTATTTTCAGATTTATTATTATGGCCATCATTTCCGCTTTTATCTTACTAATCCCTATTATTTACTTAGGTCTGCCGCTGGCGGCGGTCTGGCAATTATTTATAATAAAATGACCAAATCAAAAGAACCAAGAACCAAACAAATTAAAATTTCCAAAATACAAATTTTTTATTTTTAATTTTGGTTCTTGTTTGGTTCTTTTAGTTTTAGTGTTTGGTAATTTTTTAAAGATGGATTTACAAAATTTTGAAAATTTATCATCAGAATATTTAGAGCTGGAAGGGCGGCAGCTTTACTGGGGCCGGGAGTTTTCTAAACAAGCTATTTTTTATCGCAGTTTAGAAAAAATAATCAAGCTTATTATCAGATTGGCTCTTTTTGCTTTGGGCTTTTACGGACTTTATATTTTAGCCAATCATTTATGGCTGCTGTCACAATCAGGGCAGTCATTTTTTAATTCAGCAGTTTGGCAGGAGGATTATTTAAAATATTTCTGGTGGTCTGTTTTGGGCTGGTGCTATCTTTTTTACAGTTTTATTCTTGATTCAAGAAAATCGTTAAGAGTTGTTAAAAAGAGCTTTAAGCAAGCCGCGGCAGCCAAGAAAAAAGTTAAGCGGATCGAAATTTCAAAAAGTTTTTCCCATGAAGCGTTGAAGATTTTGGATAAAGCTTATTTAAAATCATTAGCTAATGGGCAGAGTTTAGACCCTCTGCATATTTTGGCAGGACTGTTTGCCAATAACAAGATTGTCAATACTATGGTTCGTTTAAGCCTGCCGTTCAAAAATTTTGAAAAGGTTATCGGCAGTCTAGTTAAAAAACTGCCACAGACAGAGGGCCAGGAAGCCGGTTCAAAAATTCTTAAAACTTTATCTCTGGCTTATTTTTTGGCTTACCAAAGCTCATCATCCCAGGTAACGGTTCTGGATTTTTTAGAGGCCGTTATCAAGCAGGATAAAGTGATTCAGGATGTTTTGTTTGATTATAAAGTAACCGAAGAAATGATGGCCAACGCCATTAAATGGGCAAAGATCAATAAAGTTTTATTGGAGCGCTATCAGCGCCATCGAACCAAAGCGGCTTTTAAGCCCAAAGGAGCAATGGACCGGGCCATGACCGCTTTAGCCACCCCGGTTTTAGACAGCTTTAGCGAAGACTTGACCATTTTATCGCGGGCCGGCTATCTGCCTTTGTGCATAGCCAGAGAAAAAGAGATTAATGAGGTTTTTAACATTATTCAGGGAGGCAGAAACAGCGTGGTTTTAACGGGCCTGCCCGGCGTGGGCAAATCCAATGTGGTTGAGGGTATTGCCAATTTAATGGTGGAAGAAGAAGTGCCGAAAGTTATGAAAGATAAAAGATTTGTCAGCTTGTCTATTTCCCGGCTGGTTTCGGGAGCGGCCCGGAGCGGCGAACTGGAACAGCGGGTGATGATTATTATGCAAGAAATAATCAGGGCCGGCAATATTATTTTGCATATTGACGATGTTCATAATTTAGTGGGCTTAACTTCGGCCGGCACCGAAAATATAGATTTATCGGAGATGTTTGCCGATTTTTTAACCAAGAAAAATCTTATCACTATTGCCGCCACCACCCCGGCCGATTATATCAAATATCTAGAAAATAATCCTTTGGGCCAGGTTTTAGAAAAAGTCATTATCGATGAGCCGGACGATAACCGGGCCATTCAGATGGTGGAAGCCCAGGTCGGCTTTATTGAAGGCAAACATCAGGCCTTTTTTACCTACGAAGCGCTGGATAAGGCGGTTAAGCTCTCCCGGAGATACATTCCTGACCATTATCTGCCCGATAAAGCCATTAAAATTTTAGAAGAAACAGCTATGGCGGTTCTACAGGAGAAAGGCAAAAATCAGATAGTGGCCGGAGAAGATATTGCCAGAGTCATTTCTCATAAAACTAATATTCCTTTAACCGAAGTTTCTCACGATGAATCAGAAAAGCTGCTGCATCTTGAAGAAAGAATCCACCAGCGCTTAATTAATCAGGAAGAGGCCGTTAATTTAGTGGCGGCGGCCCTGCGCCGGGCCCGGGCAGAACTAAGGGACGTTAATCGCCCCATTGTCAATCTTTTATTTTTAGGCCCGACCGGCGTGGGCAAAACCGAACTGGCCAAAACCGTAGCCCAGATCTATTTTGGCAGCGAGGATAACATGATCAGATTAGATATGAGCGAATATCAGCTTAAAGAAAGCGTCAATAAAATGATTGGCTCTAAAGAAAGCGGAGGCACAGGCATTTTAACCGAAGCCGTCAGAAAAAGGCCTTTTGCCCTTTTGCTTTTTGACGAAATAGAAAAAGCCCACCCGGATATTTTAAACCTATTCTTGCAAATGATGGACGACGGCCGCCTGACCGATGCCCTGGGCCGGACCGTTGATTTTTCCAACACCATTATTATCGGCACTTCCAATGCCGCCGCTCATTTTATTCAGGACAGCATCAGGGCCGGCAAAACCATGGACGAAATCAAAAATCAATTAATTCAAGAAGAATTAAGGCAGTATTTTAAACCGGAGTTTTTAAACCGTTTTGACGGCACAGTGGTTTTTAAGCCGTTAAGCCAGGTTCATATTAAGCAAATCGCCGGCCTGCTTTTGGCTCAAGTTAAAAAAAGGTTAATTAATAAAGGCATCTATCTGGAAGCTACCGACGAGGCCGTTGAGGAGCTGGCTCAAGCCGGTTTTGACCCGACCTTTGGCGCCAGGCCGTTAAAAAGGGTTATCCAAGACAGGGTGGATAATGCGCTGGCCAATCATTTATTAACCGGCAAGATCGGGCGGCGCGATAAGGTTATTTTAGAAAAAGGCGGGGAGCTTAGGGTGGAAAAAGCTACTAAGTTTTAAAATCTCAAATAACAAATTCCATCCCTCGACTCCGCTCGGGGCCTATCGGCAAATTTTAAATAAATTCCAATTTCCAAAATTATACCCCTTCGCTTTTATAATTCCTAATTTATCTAATTTATTAAAGTGTATTTTTTACTTTAATATAAGAGGATTTTTCAAAGTAAAGCTTCGGGGCATTATACGGAATTATTTAAGCAATTAAGTATACAATAACCAAAACATGTTGTCAAAGCGCTTTTAGATAGATTGGCGGAGTTTGAGTGAATCAATGGACAATGAACAGTGACAAATGAAGACGTCATTTTTTATTTGCCAAAAAACCCTATTTCTACTATAATAAAGCTAATCTTATTAATTTTATAGTGAATTTATATGTCAAAGAAATCAGATAAATCAGAGGACAAACAAGATACAATGGAAAAAATAGTCTCTTTAGCCAAACGCCGCGGCTTCATCTTTCAATCATCCGAAATCTACGGCGGTATTAATTCCTGCTACGATTACGGTCCTTTAGGCATAGAACTCAAGAATAATCTTAAAAAGGCCTGGTGGAAAGAAATGGTTCAGCTAAGAGACGATGTGGCGGGCTTGGATTCTTCAATTTTAATGCATCCAAAAATCTGGGAAGCTTCTGGTCATCTGGAAGGTTTTACTGACCCGCTGGTTGACTGTAAAAAATGCAAAAAAAGATTCCGCGCTGACCATCTTTTAGAATCCAAGGGCATTAAGCCGGATTTTAGGCAGGCGGATTTTAAAAAGCATAAAATAAAATGTCCGGAATGCGATGGCGAGCTGACAGAAATCAGAGATTTTAATTTAATGTTTAAAACTTTTATGGGCGCGTTGGAAAACAAAGCTTCGGAAATTTATTTAAGACCGGAAACGGCCCAGGGCATTTACGTCAATTTTGAAAACGTGAGGATGTCCGCCAATAAAAAAATGCCTTTTGGCATCGCCCAGATCGGCAAGGCCTTTAGGAACGAAATTACCCCGGGCAATTTTACTTTCAGGACCAGGGAGTTTGAACAGATGGAGATGCAGTATTTTGTTCATCCCGCTGAAGCGGAAAAATGGTTTGAATACTGGCAACAGCAGAGATTCGAATGGTATCAGAAAATGGGGCTTAATAAAGCTAAACTTAAACTCCGCCGGCATAAAAACAACGAACTGGCGCATTATGCCAAAGCTGCAGTGGATATAGAGTACGATTTCCCTTTTGCCGATAAAGAACTGGAAGGCATTCATAATCGCGGTGATTTCGATTTAAAAAGACACGAAGAATTTTCGGGACACGATTTAAAAATTTTAGACGAAGATTCCAAAGAGAAATACCTGCCGTATATTATAGAAACTTCCGGCGGTATCGACAGGTCGGTTCTGGCTTTTATTGTTGATGCTTATACCGAGATGGAAGCCAGAAGCGGCGATAAAGATGCTAAGCACGAAACAGAAACTGTGCTTAAGCTTCATAAAGATTTAGCGCCGATTAAAATAGCTATCCTGCCGCTTTCAAAAAAAGAAAAATTAGAAGAGCTTTCGATGAGTGTTTACGGCCAGCTTAAAGAAAACTATATGTGCGCTTACGATACAACTCAAACAATCGGCAAGCGCTACCGCAGGCAGGATGAAATCGGCACGCCTTATTGTGTAACCATTGATTTTGATTCATTAGAAGATAAAAAAGTAACCGTCAGAGACCGTGACAGCATGAAGCAGGATCGGGTGAACATCAAAGAACTTAGGGATTATTTTAGAGAGAAGTTTGGGTATTAGAACACCAGAACATTAAAACACTGGAACATGAGAACATTAGAGCATTAGAACACTGGAACATGAGAACATTAGAGCATTAAAACACTGGAACATGAGAACATTAGAGCATTAGAACACTTGCTCCCATGTTCTCATGCTCCCATGCTCCCATGTATACACTAGAAACTTTACATAATAAAACCAAACTGCTGTTGGCGCCCTTGGAAGGCACAGAAACGGTCACGGTTTTAATATTGGTTAAAGTCGGTTCGCGCTATGAATCCGCAAAGCTTAATGGCATTTCGCATTTTGTCGAACATCTGCTGTTTAAAGGCACCAAAAAACGGCCGACCAGCTTAGATATTACCAAGGAACTGGACGGCGTCGGCGCCAGCTTTAACGCTTTTACAGCCAAAGACCATACCGGCTATTACATTAAGGTTAATCACGAACATTTAGAGCTGGCTTTGGATGTGGTTTCGGACATGCTCCATAATTCACTTTTTGCCAAAGAAGAGATGGAAAGAGAAAGAGGAGTGATTATCGAAGAAATTAATATGTACGAAGACAATCCGCTTTTGATGGTTGATAATGTTTTTGAAGAGGCGGTGTTTGCGGGCAGTTCGCTGGCCAGAGTAATCAGCGGTTCCAAAGAGAATATCCGAAAAATTTCTCATGCCGAAATTGTTAATTATTTTAAAGCTAATTATGCGGCTGATAACGTTATCGTGGCGGTGGGCGGCAAATTCAACCAGCCAAAAACTAAAAAGCTGGCCAGTCAATATTTTAATCAGCCAGCCAGCGGTTTTAAAAAAAGTTCATTTAAAAAATTTAGCAGTCTCCAAAAAAGCCCTAGAATCAATTTAAAAACCAAAGCCACCGAGCAGGTTCATCTGGCCTTGGGATTTCCCGCTTATAAAATCACTAATCCCAAGAACTACCCGTTATTGTTGTTAGCCATTATTTTAGGAGGTAATATGAGCTCTAGATTGTTTTTGGAAATCAGGGAAAAGCTGGGGCTGGCCTATTATATTAAAACCGACCTTAGCCCGTATCAGGACACCGGGGCGTTGGCGGTTTATGCCGGACTGGATAAATCAAAAATTAATTTAGCTATAAAAACCATTCTTAAAGAGCTGGAAAAAGCGGTTAATAAAGATGTCACTGCCGAAGAACTGAAGCGGAGCAAGGAATATATCAAAGGCAAATTGATTTTGGGGCTAGAAGATTCAGCGGCCAGAATTCAGTGGCTGGCCGCTCAGCAGCTTTTGAAAAATAAAATAGAAACCATAGACCAGCAGTTAAAGAAAGTGGAAAAAGTCACAGCCGGCCAGGTCCGGCAAACAGCCCAAGAAATCATCAAAAACCAGAAAATCAATCTGGGCATCATCGGGCCTTATCAAGATAAAAAAAAGTTTTTAAAAATACTCAAAAATCATTAGAACACTGGAACATTAGAGCATTAGAACACTGGAAAATGAGAACATGAGATCAAGTGCTCCCATGCTCCCATGATCACATGCTCCCATGTTCTCATAACCCCACAAATTTATGGAAAACAAAAATTCTCAAACAATTAATATCTCTACCACCACTATTTTGAAATTATTACTCATTTTTTTAATTATTGTTTTTCTTTATTTAATCAAGGAAGTGATTGCTTCAATTTTTATTTCTTTGGTTTTGGCTTCGGCCTTTGACCCCTGGGTTGACTGGTTTCAGAAAAGAAAAATTCCCCGGGGCGTAGCCATTATTATTATTTATCTGCTCCTTTTTGCCATTATCAGCACAACCATTGTTTTGATTGTTCCGCCCATCACCAAAGAGATCGGCCAGATCGCTAAAAATTTCCCTTATTACTATGACAAGGTGATTCACGGCATTAATTATTTTAAGGGCGTGGCTCCGGCGCGGTTAGAAACCGAACTGCAACAGGGCATAGATTCTTTAAGTTCCAGCCTGCCCGGCGCCATCACCAATATTTTTTCCACGGTCTTTGGTTTTTTTGGCGGCATTATCTCTTTCTTTTTGGTTTTGGTAATCACTTTTTATTTTACGGTTGAAGAGGAGGGCTTAAAGAGCTTTATCAGGGCGGTCAGCCCGTCTAAAATTCAACCGTATATAAACCAGCTGATGTTTAGGATTCAAAGAAAAATGGGCCTATGGCTAAGAGGCCAGCTGATCCTTTCTTTGATTATTTTTGCCTTAGTGTTTATTGGCCTGTCTATTTTAGGCGTGCAGTACGCTTTGTTGCTGGCTTTAATTGCCGGCCTTTTGGAAGTTATTCCTTTTTTGGGCCCGACTTTGGCAGCCATCCCGGCCGTGTTTTTCGGCTTTTTACAGTCGCCCTTAACCGGTATTTTTGTGATAGCACTTTATATTATTATCCAGCAGCTGGAGAATCATATTATTGTGCCCAAAGTTATGGGCAAAACAGTGGGCCTTAATCCCTTGGTGGTGATTGTGGTGATTTTAGTGGGCGCTAAACTGGGCGGAGTGGTGGGCGCTTTGCTTTCGGTGCCGGTAGCCACCGGCGTTTCGGTGTTTTTAAGCGATTTTTTTGAGAAGAAGATTAACACCGAACTCAAACTAGAAGAATAGCTATGGGTATTTTATATATAGTCGCTACTCCAATAGGTAATTTACCTCTCGACTCCGCCCCTCGACTCGCTCGGGACTCCGCTCGAGATAAATTAGAATTTTCTATTAATTATAATCTATAACCTAGTTGTATGGGTATTTTATATATAGTTGCTACTCCAATAGGTAATTTAGAAGATATTACTTTAAGGGCTTTAAGAATTTTAAAAGAAGCAGACTTAATTCTCTGCGAAGATACCAGAGTCACTAAAAAATTATTAGAACGCTACAACATTGGAACAAGAACGTTGTCATATCATCAGCACTCGGGGAAGTTTAAAGTTGATAAGTTGCTAAGTTTGATAAGTCAGAATGAATCAACGGCTTTGGTAACAGACGCCGGCACCCCGGGCTTATCCGATCCCGGAGGAAAATTGGTTGAGAAAGCAATAGCCGCTGGACACAAGATTGAATCTGTCCCAGGACCATCAGCGCTTGCCGCCGCTATATCGGTTTCCGGCCTGCCTATGGACAAGTTTTTATTTTTGGGTTTTTTGCCGCATAAAAAAGGCCGCCAGACGTTAATCAGTCAAATATCAGAAAGCAAGTATCCGGTTGTTGTTTATGAGTCGGTCCATCGGATTGTCAAATTATTAGAAGAATTAAAACTGAAGAATAAAGACTTAAAACTTGTTGTTTGCCGTGAGCTGACTAAAAAGTTTGAAACTGTTTATCGAGGGACAGTTGAGGAAGCGCAAAAACAATTGAAAGAGTCGGAAACTAAGGGCGAGTTCGTGGTGATTATCAACCGCTAATAAAATGCTAATATTCACCTATCTCTCACTAATAAGTCGCGAATTCATAAATATTTTATGAGCAAAAAATTTTACATAACCACACCAATTTATTATGTTAATGATAAGCCACACATTGGCCATTCTTATACTACTTTAATGGCTGATGTTTTAGCTCGCTATTATCGTGAAAAGTTGGGCAAAGATAATGTTTTTTTTCTAACTGGTACTGATGAACATGGTACAAAAGTGGCTCAATCAGCCGAGCATTCAGGACTCTCGCCGCAAAAGTTTTGCGACCAGACTTCGGGCCTTTTTAAAAAAGCTTGGAAAAGTTTAAATATCGATAATGACGATTTTATTAGGACAACAGAAGAACGTCATATCAAGGCGGTTCAAAAAATTTTTATTCAATTAAAAGAAGCTAAGACTCCTAAAGGTAACCCAGCTATTTATCAGGGAAATTATGAAGGTCTTTACTGCACTGGTTGTGAAAAGTTTATCACAGAAAAAGAATTAGTTGACGGTAAATGCTCCTATCATCAGAAAAAGCCGGAAAAACTTTCCGAAAAAAATTGGTTTTTTAGATTAAGCGATTACCTAGATGACTTAAAGAAGAAAATCGAGTTAAATGAATTTGAAATATTACCAACAAGCAGAAAAAACGAAACCTTAGGATTAATTGAGCAAGGAGTAACTGATTTTTCTATATCTCGTGAAACAGTAATATGGGGAGTGGACATCCCTTTTGATAAAACACAAAAATCATATGTTTGGGTAGATGCACTTTCAAATTATATCACTGCTATAGGTTATCCAAATAATCTAAAAGAGTTTAAAAAGTGGTGGCCCGTTGATGTGCATTTACTAGCTCAGGATATTTTAAAGTTTCATGCACTTTATTGGCCAGCGTTGTTAATGGCTTTGGATTTACCTTTACCTAAAAGAGAGCTTATCCATGGTTTTTTTACAATTGATGGCAGAAAGATGTCTAAGTCTTTAGGTAATGTTATTACTCCTGAAGAATTAGTAAAAAGGTATGGGACAGACGGTACACGTTATTTATTACTAAGTCCATTTTCTTTTGGACAGGAAGCAGATATTAAAGCAGAATTGTTTGATGAAAGATATAATGCGGATTTAGCTAATGGTTTGGGTAATTTGGTTTCGCGAGTTTCTAATATGGTAGAAAAATACTTAATTACCGATATTAAAACAGAAGAATTTGATATTAAAAGAGATAAGAGTTACAAAAAGTGTTGTCAATTCATTGAGAAATACAAATTCAATGAATCTTTAAAGGAAATTTTTAATATAATTAGCGAAACAGATCGTCTGATTGATGCCGCTAAGCCCTGGGAATTGTCCAAAGATCAGAATAAGAAAGAAGAGTTGGATTTTATACTAA
This sequence comes from Patescibacteria group bacterium, assembly GCA_018818425.1. Lineage (GTDB taxonomy): Bacteria > Patescibacteriota > Patescibacteriia > UBA1558 > UBA10009 > JAHISB01. The sequence continues at coordinate 17,797 of JAHISB010000043.1, read as the reverse complement.
AAATTTATGTTAAAAGAATTTTACTTATAGCTGATTTGTTAAAACCTTTCCTCCCCCAAACTTCAGAAAAAATCACAGAGATATTTACGGCCAAGAAAATCAAAAAACCCAAGGAGCCATTGTTTAAGAGAATTTGATCATGTGAGCATGTTAGCACTTGATCCCATGTTCTCATGTTCCAGTGTTCTAATGTTCTAATGTTCCAGTGTTCTAATGTTCCAGTGTTCTCATGTTCTAATGTTCCAGTGTTCCAATGTTCTAATGTTCCAATAATCATTAATCAAATAAACTTATGACAGTCATAGATTTTATCATTTTAATAATCCTGGCCGGTTTTGTGTGGAAAGGCATAAAATTGGGGCTGATTGAAGCGGTCGGCGGCATTGTGGGTTTGTTTATCGGCGCTTTTGTGGCCGGACAATATTATGACGAGGCCGCAGAAATGTTAGAAGGCTTGTTGTTCGGCTCAACGGTTCTGGCCAATGTTTTGGGCTTTCTGCTGGTTTTTATTCTGGTCAACCGGGTTATAGCTTTGCTGTTCTGGATGGTTGATAAAATTTTTCATATTATCGCTATCATTCCCCTTTTAAAAACTTTTAACCGTCTGCTGGGCGGCATTTTCGGGCTGATTGAGGGTTTGATTTTTATCGGCATTATTGTTTATTTTTTGTCCTTTGTGCCCTTTACCGGCGGCTTTCAGGAAAAGGTGGAGGATTCCAGATTCAGCGGCATTTTGGAAACAATCGGTAAAATTGCTTCGCCCTTTATTCCCGATTCGGTAGAGAACTGGAGCGGTAATCTGCCGGCCATGCCCAGCTTGCCTGGCGGCTTAAATTTGGACAACATTCCTTTTAATGATCTTGGCGATTTGATCGAAGGTAATCCCGATATAAATTTAGATGCAGATTAGTTTCGAATTTCGAATTTTGAATTTCGATTGAATTTAGAATTTCGAAATTAGGAATTTATTCGAAATTAGGTTCATTCGAAATTCACAATTAAAAGATATGTTAATAGATACCCACGCCCATCTTAACTTCGAAGATTATAATATTGACAGGGAAAAAGTCATTAAACGCTGCCAGATAAAAGAAATGGCAGTTATTAATGTTGGAGCGCAGCTTGAAACCAGCATGCTGGCCGTTCGCTTAGCCGAAAATCATCATAATATGTACGCTGCGGTCGGCCTTCATCCCATTCATGTTTTTGACGAGGAGTTTGATTATTATGATTTCAGAGCCATCATCAATAATAAAGTGGTGGCTGTGGGCGAAACCGGTTTTGATTATTATCACTTGACCTTTAACAGAGGATGCGCCCAGGAACTGTTAACTTCCGAAGTCATTGCCGAGCAAAAAAGAGTATTTTTAGAGCATATCAGATTAGCCAAAGAAAAAGACCTGGCTCTAATTTGCCACGGCCGCAATGGCCTGGAAAAAAGGAATGCTTATAATGATATTTTAGAAATACTGGTGGCGGAAAAAGTTGAACGGGCAGTCATTCACTGCTTTGGCGGAGATGTAGCCACGGCCAGAGAAATTGTCAAACGCGGTTATTACTTAGGCATCGACGGTCCGGTGACTTTTACCAAGAAAGCGGAAGAGCTGCAGCGGGTTGTTAAAGAAATGCCTTTAGACCATCTGTTAATAGAAACCGACTGTCCGTTTTTAGCTCCGGAACCGCATCGGGGCAAAAGAAACGAGCCGATTTACGTTGAATATGTGGCCGAAAAAATCGCCGAGCTCAAGGGAATCAGCAAGGCGGAAGTTATTGAGCAGACTTGGCAGAATGCCAAATATTTGTTTAGATTGTAGTTGGGGACTGAGGACTGATGGCTAAAGATTAATATATTATTCATCAATTTTTAATCCTTAAATAGTCAAATATGGACACACTTTCAATAATCACTCTTATAGTCGTAGTAATCAGCTTTGCCGCGCTGTTTTGGCTTATAAACAAAAAAGGCAGGGAAACAAAAGGCGACCAGTCGATGCTGATGCTGCAAAATCAGATAAATGAAATCAGTAAAACTTTAGATTTTCGTTTAAATGAACATCAGAAATCTTTTCAAGCTCAATCAGGACAATCGCAACAAATTATTAAAGACGTTACCGAGAGATTAACCAAGCTGGATGAAACCAATAAACAGGTGGTTGGTTTTGCTGATCAGTTAAAATCTTTACAGGACATTTTAAAAAATCCTAAGCAACGCGGAGTAGTGGGTGAATATTATTTAGAGACATTATTAAAAAACGTTATGCCGCCTGGCAGTTATCAGATGCAGTATGATCTGGGACAAGATGAAAAAGGAAATAAATTAATTGTGGATGCTATGGTTAAGGTTAAAGATAAAATTATTCCTATTGACTCCAAATTTTCTTTAGAAAACTACAATCGTTTGGTGGTTGAACGTAACGAGGCAGAAAAAATCCGTTTGGAAAAATTGTTTGTCAATGATTTAAAAATTAGAATTCAAGAAACTGCAAAATATATTCAACCTAATAAAGGCACCTTGGATTTTGCTTTCATGTTTATACCTCACGAAGCTATTTATTATGATTTATTGATTAATAAAATTGGCGCAGTCACTGAAGATACTGAAAATTTAATTCAACGGGCTGCCAATAAGTACAAAGTTATTATTGTTTCGCCAACTTCATTTTTAGCTTATTTACAAACCGTACTTCAAGGATTGCGCGCACTCCAAATAGAAGAGTCGGCCAAAGAAATTAGAAAGCGCGTAGAGATGCTGGCAAAGCATTTATCAAGTTACGATACTTACATGCAAAAGCTGGGCAGTAATTTAGGCACAACTGTAAATATGTATAACTCGGCTTATAAAGAGTTTGGCAAGATTGATAAAGATGTGGTCAAAATCGCCGGGACAGAATCAAAAATAGAAGTGCAGGAACTGGAGAGGCCAAAGCAGGAGTCATAATTTTTTGCTAATCCTAGCCAAAAATAAAGTTTTAGGGATAATTAGAATTTTAAACCCTTGATATTTTTCGCTAGTTTTTGTATAATAATGGCGAAATTTTTAATTTTAGACGTGAATAACACTCTCGCCTCGCGTCGAAGTGGGCGAATAAATCACGAATTATCGTGAATTATCGCTAACGACGCGAATATTCGCAAATTAAACACAAATTACGGATTATGTCCTTAAAAGATAAAAGTCAGAAAGAATCATGGTGGCAACAAAGCATGGTAATTTTTACCCAAGTTACCGGCTGGATTGCGACGCCCATCATCTTGGCGTTGTTTATCGGCAGAGCTCTGGATGAAAAGTACGGCACCAAGCCGTGGATTTTTTTAGGACTGACCGCCATAGCTTTTGCGATATCTTGTTTAGGAATTGTCAGAATAACTATTAAGTACGTTAAGAAGGTTGAGAAGGAACTTAAGGAGAAGAAAAGCGCGGATAGCGCGGATAACACAGATAGCGCGGATTAGTGTCGCAGATAACACGCAGATAACTCGCCTCTCGACAGGCTCGAGGTCTATCGACAGATAATACGCGAATATCAAATAAAAAAATAAATGAGTCAAAATATTGAACAAACAGAAAATATTAATCAAACTAAGGACGCCCAGAGTCCGGAAGTTTTAGGCGAGGAAAATCAGGGACAGCAGGAAGTCCAAGGTCATATCAGCCATGAGCCGACTTTGTATGCGGAGCCGGTTTTTAATTTAGGAAATTTTACGGTAACAAACTCATTATTAAATTCATGGATCACTGTTATCATTATCGTTCTATTGGCAGTAATCATCGGCAAAAAAATTCAGCGAATTCCCAAAGGCCTGCAAAATTATGCCGAAGAAATATTAGAAGGCGCTATGAAAATGGCCGATTCAGTTACCGGCTCGCGGGCTAAAACCAAAAAGATCTTTCCCATTGTTTTTGCTATTTTTATGTTTATTTTGATTAACAATTGGCTGGGATTAATCCCCGGCATTGGCTCAATCGGTTTTATCGAAACTCACGCAGGCCATTCAGCGTTCGTGCCGTTTTTCCGGGGAGGCACAGCGGATTTAAATACCACTTTAGCTCTGGCGCTTTTTGCCGTAATCGGTTCTAATCTTTTTGGCTTTATTACCGTAGGCATTTGGAAATATTTTAATAAGTTCATCAATCTTAAGGCCTTTGCCGAAATTCCCAAAAAATTTAAGAAAGAACCGACCATTATTTTTGTCAATCCTATCAAAGCTTTTGTCGGAGTAATCGAGATAATCGGCGAGATTGCCAAGGTGGCATCGCTGTCGTTCAGGTTGTTCGGCAATATTTTTGCCGGCGAAGTTTTGCTGGCGGCCATGGCAGTCATCTTTGCCTTTGTTTTGCCCATACCCTTTATGTTTTTAGAAGTTATCGTCGGCATGATCCAAGCCCTTATTTTTGCCATGCTGACGCTGGTTTATTTTTCAATCGCCAGTACAGAGGAAGAACATTAGAACATGAGAACATTAGAACACTGGAGCATTAGAACATGAGAACATTAGATCAAATGCTCACATGCTCCCATGTTCCAATGAAATATTAATGATTAAATTGAGCGACGTTAAAAAAATAATTCCGTCGTAACTCAATTAATCAAAGAAAGAAAATAATTATGGAATTAACAACACTAGCCAAGGCCTTGGCCATTGGCATCGGTTCGATTGGTCCGGCTTTGGCCATTGGCAAAATCGGCGCCAAGGCCATGGAATCTATCGGCCGAAACCCGGAAGCGGCCGGCAAAATTTTAGTGCCCATGCTTTTAGCCTCTGCCTTTGCCGAAGCCATTGCTATTTACGCTTTGGTCATTGCCTTTTCGATTTAATAGTCTGTTGATGTTCAGAAGATCCCTGCGCGGGTCTTCTGGGATGAGAAGATTATTAATTTAGTAGGTAGTGAGTAGTATGTAGGGAGTAGTTACTCTAATTACTATGATCTACGCTCGAAATACAAAATATATGGACGAACTAATAAAAACATTTCATATCGACTGGAAGCTGATGATTGCCCAGATCATTAATTTTGCCATTGTTCTGTTTGTTTTATACAAATTTGCCATTAAGCCGCTTTCTAGGACTATGGAAAAAAGAACCAAAAGGATCGAAAAGAGTCTGGACGATGCCCGTCAAATAGAAGAAAATTTGGCTAAAATGGAGCGCGACAAGGAAGAAAATGTCTTAGAAGCCAAAAAAGAAGCCAGAAAAATAATTGAAGAAGCCATGGAACAGGGCGGAATGCAGGGCCAGCAGATAGTTAACGATGCCAAGCGAGAGGTGCAAACAGTAATTAGCGCGGCCAAAGAACAGATTGCCAGTGAAAAATCCCAGATGTTAAAAGATGTTAAAGCAGAGGTCGGCGGTTTAGTAATTGCGGCGACTAAAAAGATTTTAGAAAAGACCGGCAATAAAGATGTCGATCGGAAATTGGTCGAGGAATCCCTAAAAGATATTAAACACGGATAAATAACAGATTACGCACCGATAACTCGCAGATAGCTCACCGATAAAGTATCCGCGCGTCATCAGTGTGTCATTTGTGTGCAATCAGTGAACTACCAGTGATTAATATGAAAAAAATAACAGCCAAACAATATGCCACCTCGCTTTACCAAGCCATTAAAGAGGCAGAGGGCGATGAACAGAAGCAAAAAATTCGCAATTTTTTAGAAGTGGTTAAAAAAAGGAAAGATTTAAAACTGCTTAAAAAAATATTTATTAGTTTTACTGAAGTATATCAAAAAGAAGAAGGAATTTTAAAAGCCGAAGTAACTTTCAGTAGAGATTTAAATTCAAAAATCAAAGAGGAAGTCAAAAATTGGCTTAAAGACTATACCGGCCGGACAGCAACTGTAGAAGAAAAAATTGATGAATCGATTTTAGGCGGAGTGATTGTTAAGTTCGAGGATACAATTTTAGACGCCAGTTTAAAGAATAGCTTAAAGAGATTGCAGAGTTCGTTGTTGAAGTAGTTGGCAAGTTGAATAAGTTGAATAAGTTACTATGTTATTTTTATTGAAAACTTATTAAACTTATCTAACTTATTAAACTTAATTAATTTATGTCTAACAAAGATCAGATCATCCAAGATCTTAAAAAACAGATTGACGACTTTAAAACCGAAGCAACTATGGAAAAGACAGGCACGGTGGTAGAAGTCGGCGACGGCATTGCCAGAATTTCCGGCCTGGCGGACTGCATGTCGCAGGAAATGATAGAGTTTGAGAACGGCCAGTTTGGCGTGGCCTTGAATTTGGAAGAAGATACGGTGGGCGCCATGCTGCTCGGGGATTATACCGGCATTAAAGAAGGCGACAGCGTTAAAACCACCAAAAGAATTTTAGAAGTGCCGGTGGGCGAAGCGTTGGTCGGCAGGGTAGTGAACCCTTTAGGCCGGCCCGAGGACGGCAAAGGCGAAGTCAAATCAGAAAAGTTTTATCCGGTAGAAAAAATCGCTCCCAGGGTTATTGCCCGCGAATCGGTGAATGCGCCTTTGCAAACCGGCATTAAAGCCATTGATTCCATGATTCCCATCGGCCGGGGGCAAAGAGAACTGATTATCGGCGACAGGCAGACCGGCAAAACCGCAGTAGCTATCGACACCATCATCAATCAAAATAACCAAAATGTTATTTGTATTTATGTGGCCATCGGCCTTAAAGAATCAAAAGTGGCTAAAATTGTGGCTAAGCTGGAAGAGCACGGAGCCATGAGGTACACTATTGTAGTTAAAGCCGGCGCTTCGGACCCGGCCTCCTTGGCCTTTATTGCGCCTTATGCCGGCTGCGCCATGGGCGAGTATTTTATGGATCAGGGCAAAGATGTTCTGATAATTTATGATGACTTATCCAAACACGCCGTGGCTTACCGCGAAATATCACTATTATTAAAAAGACCCCCGGGCAGAGAAGCTTATCCCGGAGATATTTTCTATTTGCATTCACGCCTGTTAGAACGTTCAGCAAAATTAAGTAAAGATAACGGCGGCGGTTCGCTCACCGCCCTGCCTATTATCGAAACCCAGGCCGGCGATGTTTCGGCTTACATTCCCACCAATGTCATATCAATCACCGACGGCCAGATCTTTTTAGAATCAGACTTATTTTATAAAGGCATCCGTCCGGCGCTTAATACCGGCATATCGGTATCCAGAGTCGGTTCAGCCGCTCAGATAAAGGCCATGAAAAAAGTGGCCGGCAAGCTCAAACTGGCCATGGCTCAATACCGGGAGCTGGAGGCCTTTGCCCAGTTTGGTTCGGATTTGGATGAAGCCACCCAAAAACAGCTTAATCTTGGACGCCGGCTGACCGAAATCCTCAAGCAGGGCCAGTACGAGCCGATGGCCGTAGAACATCAGGCAGCAATTCTTTACGCTGCCATCAACGGCCTGCTTGACGATATAAAGGTGGAAGAATTAGCAAAATTTGAAGCTGAATTTCATAAATATTTAGACGCCTCCGGCGCCGAAGTCTTAAAGAAAATCAAAGAAACAAAAGACCTCGATGAACAAACAGAGAATCAGCTAAAGTCGGTCATTGAGGATTTTAAGAAGCAGTTTGTTAAGTAAGTAGTGAACAGTGAGCAGTGAACAATAATCAATAGTTATCATATGCCTCAAGCTACAAGAGATATCAAAAGAAGAATAAAATCGGTTGGCAACACTAAAAAGGTTACCAAAGCCATGGAAATGGTGGCGGCCGCCAAAATGCGCAAAGCCACCGCTCATGTTTTGGCTACCCGCAGTTATGCCACCTTGGCTTGGGATTTGGTCAGAAATTTAGCCAGCCGGACAGATTCTAAATACCATCCTTTGTTAGAAACAAGAGAAAAAATAAAAAAGATAGGCATGGTTTTAATTACTTCCAACCGGGGCTTGTGCGGCGGTTTTAATAACCAGATTATCAGCCGAGTAGCCAAGTTTATCAAGCAACAGAAAGAAGAAGTGGATATCGAGGCGGATTTAGTTATTATGGGTAAAAAGGGAAGGGAAGTTATGTTTAAACGCGGCCATACCATCATTGCCGAGTTTGTTAAATTAGATATTACCAGCGCCATCGAGGAGATCAGGCCTCTAAGCTTAATGATCATTAATGATTACCTTGCCGGTAAATATGATAAAGTGATGATTGCCTATACTGATTTTATTTCAACTTTAGTTCAAAAGCCCAGGATTTTAGAGCTGTTGCCGATTGCCACTCTGACAGAAGATAAATATTTAGGACAAGTGGGAACCGGAGCAACTTTGGCCGAAGAAAAAAATAAAATTTTTAAACAGGCGATTCAATTTGAATATTTGTTTGAACCTTCGCCAGATGAAGTTTTAAGCGAACTGTTGCCAAGACTCATTGAAATGCAAATCTACCAAGCTATTCTAGAATCAGATGCCAGCGAACATTCGGCCAGAATGGTGGCCATGCGCAATGCTTCGGACGCGGCCAGCGAAATGATTGCCGATTTAACTTTGATGTTCAATAAGGCGCGGCAGGCGTCAATCACCGCTGAACTTGCTGATATAAGCGGCGGGCGTTTGGCTATGGAATAAGAGAAAAATTTTCAATTATCAAATTATCAATTAATCATATAAATTTATGTTAGAAGATAAAGCGGAGCAATCTATAGCTCAAAAAGAGCGAGGGATTGGCAAAGTTAAACAAATAATCGGCGCGGTGGTGGACGTGGAATTTGAATCAGAGCTGCCTAAAATTTTTGATGCCTTAGAAGTGGCTATGCCCGATGGCCAGAAGTTAACCTTAGAAGTCCAACAGCACATTGGTTCCAATATAGTCAGAACCATAGCTATGGGGTCAACCGATGGTTTATCTAGAAATGTTGAAGCAGCGGCCACCGGCGCTCCTATCAGCGTGCCGGTCGGGCCAAAGACTTTAGGCAGAATGCTTGATGTTTTGGGCAATCCCCTGGATAATAAAGAAGCGGTAATAACCGAAAAAAGATATCCTATTCACCGCCATTCGCCAAAGTTTGTGGACCAGTCAACTAAGGAAGAAATTTTAGAAACCGGCATTAAAGTCATCGACCTTATTTGTCCGATCGTCAAAGGCGGCAAGGTGGGAATGTTCGGCGGCGCCGGCGTTGGTAAAACTGTTGTCATTATGGAATTAATCAGGAACATTGCCCAAGAGCACGGCGGTTACTCGGTATTTGCCGGCGTGGGCGAAAGATCGCGCGAAGGCAACGATTTATACCACGAAATGACAGAGTCGGGAGTACTGCCAAAAACTTCGTTAGTCTTTGGCCAGATGAACGAACCGCCCGGCGTCAGGGCCAGAGTCGGCTTAACCGGACTTTCTATTGCCGAATATTTCAGAGACGAAGAGCATAAAGATATCCTGCTATTTATCGATAATATCTTTAGATTCACTCAAGCAGGCTCCGAAGTTTCAGCGCTTTTAGGGCGCATCCCGTCAGCCGTTGGTTATCAACCGACCTTAGCTACAGACCTCGGCGAATTGCAAGAAAGAATTACTTCAACCAAAAAAGGTTCCATCACCTCGGTTCAGGCAATTTATGTGCCGGCTGATGATTTAACTGACCCGGCGCCGGCCACCACTTTTGGTCATCTGGATTCAACTGTGGTTTTATCAAGATCATTAACAGAGCTGGGCATTTATCCGGCCGTAGATCCGCTGGATTCAAATTCAACCATTATGGATCCAAAAATTGTGGGCGAAGAGCATTATAAAGTAGCCAGAGAAGTCCAGCAGGTTTTGCAGCGTTATAAAGATTTGCAAGATATTATCGCCATTTTAGGCATGGAAGAGCTTTCGGATGAAGATAAAAAGATTGTAGCCCGGGCCAGAAAAATTCAAAAGTTTTTATCCCAGCCCTTTTTTGTGGCCGAAACCTTTACCGGCACCGAAGGCAGGTATGTATCGCTCAAAGATACTGTCCAGGGCTTTAAAGAAATTCTGGAAGGCCAGCACGACAGCAAGTCGGAACAGGCGTTTTATATGAAAGGCGGAATCAGCGAAGTGCGCTAATCGTGTATCTTGTATCCTGTATCCTGTATCGTGTATCGTTAGTTATCGGCAATATCTAAAAATTTTTATAAATAAATATATGCCTATTTTTGAATCACAAACCCCATATTGGTTACTTATAATTACATCCCTAGGAGCAGCATTAATCTCTGGTATTGTTAGTTTAATAATTGGTTTCAATGTGGAAAAGAAGAAAATACGTCCACAAATTACTACTCATGGATGTAGAATATCTGATTTAAGTGTTTATACATATTTTAATGAAAACAATAAAACTTCTGCCCCCGCTTGCCCATTTATTTCTAAAGATGGCCAGGATAAATGTAATTATATTATTGAGGAAAATGATGATAAAAAAGATAGAAAAGAGGAAATGTTAAAAATTAATAATAATATTTGTTATCTTTCGCGTTGGATTCTAAAAAAATAAATAAAAATTTTTTCATCCAACATAGAATTACCAATTTACAACAATGTAGAATATAACATCTTAATTATCAATCTAAAATAATATAGAAAGGCGATTTGTATGGCAAAAGAATATTATGTTTATCTAATGATGAATTCTAGAAATACGGTTATATATACCGGCTTAACAAATGATTTAGCCAGAAGGGTATGGGAACATAAACACCCTGATAATCCAAAAAGTTTTACAGCCAGGTATAATGTGGATAAATTAGTTTATTATGAAGTTTTCGAGGACATTTATGAAGCAATTGAAAGAGAAAAACAAATAAAAAGATGGAACAGGGAAAAGAAACTGAATTTAATAAGAACAATTAATCCTAATCTAAAAGAGTTAGAAGTAGTCTAAAGGCCGCTTTATTCTACTGTCATTCCGAGCTTGCCGAGGAATCTTGATGGGTAACAAACGTTCAATCCAACTTCGAGATCCCTCCGCCTTGGTCGGGATGACAGAAGAAAGCGGCTGACGAATCAGTCAAAGTATTCGAGAAATATTCGAGATTATTAGCGATAATTCGCATTATATAAGCGATATATGAAAATAAAGTTTAAAATCGCCACGCCCGAACGTGTCGTCTATGAAGATGAGATAGACCAAATAACCCTGCCGACCAAGGTGGGCGAAATTACTATTCTGCCCAACCATTTGCCTTTGGTCAGTTCGTTAATGCCCGGAGAAATTTTAATTAAAAAAGGCAACGAGGAAATGCCAATAGCAGTTTCCGGCGGGTTTGTGGAGCTTCATAACAATAATTTAGTAATATTGGCTGATACGGCCGAAAGGGTCGAAGAGATAGATATAGAACGAGCCGAAGCGGGCCGCAGAAAAGCTCAAGATACATTAGAAAAAAAGCAAGACGCCGATGAGGTGGATTTCACGGCCCTGGCCGCCAAGATGGAAAAAGAAATGGCCCGGCTTAAAGTGGCTAAAAAATATAAAAAACTAAGGCCAAGCCCGCAAATTAAAATTGAAAAAGATGAAGAATAGCTATGGACTATAAGTATCAACATCAGCATAAGGCCGAAGCCATTTTAATCACCTGCATTGATTTTCGTTTTCATCAGGCAACCATTCAATATGTCAGCGAAGAGCTTGGCCTTAAAGATTTTGATTTATTGACTGTGCCTGGCGTGGCCAAAAATCTTGCCGAAGGCAATGTGTCGGGCAAAGAAATCATCAGAATTATCAAAGAAGTCAGCCGGCCTTTGCATCAAATCAAAAAAATAGTTGTCATGAATCATTGGGACTGCGGCGGCTATGGCGGCAGCAAAAGTTTTGCTTCGGAAAAAGATGAAGAAGAAAAGTATAAATCAGATTTGCAAAAAGCAAAAACAATCTTAAACAAGGAATTTTCAGAATTAGAAACTATCATAGGTTACAGTAAAGTTAAAAATGATCAATTAGTATTCAAGATGATCGAATAACGACCATTTTTTAATTAAAAGACTACCTTGGTCCTTTATTTTTTTTAAATCATTTTTACTTAATTAATCAGTAATAATTAAAATTAATAACTTTAAAAAGAGAAGATAAAAAACTGGCTGTTGACTGTTCCCAAAGCGCGCTGGAAGATATTAAATTAGCAGTATCTCAAACTCAGAATAAATCCGTATCGTTGGTCAGCGGGTTTGCGGTTCAGTAATTGGTAATCAGTAACCGATAGCATTATAAAAACCCTTGGATTTTTGTGGTCTAGGGGTTTTTTGAATTTGTTTTTGCCCTATCAAGTTGATAATATTTGTTAAGAGAAAATTCAGGAGTTTAGGATGCCCAGAAGGAAAGGAGTTATCAGTTTTTGCTTAAGTAATAATTGTGCTAAAATACCCCCATGAGCTATTATCAAAACCTCAACCTGGAACAGAAAAAAGCAGTGGAATTTAAAGAAGGGCCGTTGTTAATTGTGGCCGGCGCCGGCACCGGCAAAACAACCGTTATTACCGAAAGGATCGGCTGGCTTATCAAAACCCGGAAATTAAACCCGGAACAGGTTTTAGCTTTAACGTTCACCGATAAAGCGGCGGGCGAAATGGAAGAACGGGTGGATAAGCTGCTGCCATACGGCTATGTTGACCTCTGGATTTCAACGTTCCATAGTTTTGCCCAAAGAATTTTGGAACAGCACGGCTTAGACATAGGCCTGCCGGGCGATTTTAAGCTTTTAGATCAAACCCAAGGCTGGCTGATGGTCCGCCAGAACCTGGAAAAATTCAAACTGGATTATTACCGCCCTTTGGGAAATCCCACAAAATTCATTCACGCTTTAATCAAACACTTTTCCCGCTGTAAAGATGAATTGGTTTTTCCGCGGGACTATTTAGATTATGCGGAAAAACTGCGTTTAGATGCCGATGCCCGCCAGGAAGAATCAGTAGCGCTGGAAGTCAAACGTTTAGAAGAAGTAGCCAACGCTTACCATGTTTATCAGCAATTATTACTTGATAACAACGCTCTGGATTTTGGCGATTTAATCAACTATTGCTTAAAACTTTTTAAAGACCGGCCGCAGATTCTTAAAAAGTACAGGGATCAATTCCACTATGTTTTAGTTGATGAGTTTCAGGATACGAACCACGCCCAATTTCAGCTCATTAAGCTTTTAGCTGAACCAAGAAATAACATCACCGTGGTCGGAGATGATGATCAATCAATTTATGCCTTTCGTGGGAGTTCAATTTCAAACATTCTCGAGTTTAAAAAAGATTTTCCCAAAGCCGAGGAAGTTTTTTTAAATACCAATTATCGTTCTAATCAAAATATCTTAGACCCAGCATATAAATTTATTCAATTGAATAATCCGAATCGTCTTGAAGTAAAACTCAAAACCAAAGATACCGCATTGAGTAAAAAGCTCAAGTCAGCCCTCAAAGGCAAGGGAATCATTGAACATCTTCACCAGGAATCATTGGATGACGAAGTGGCGATGGTCATCAATAAAATTCAGGAACTTTACAGTCAAGGCGACTCATCGTGGAATGATTTTGCCATTTTGGTCAGAGCCAACGACCAGGCCAATGTTTTTACGGCCGGCCTGGAAACAGCGGGGCTGCCTTTCCAGTTCGTGGCCTCTAAGGGTCTGTACCTCAAATCGGTGGTTATGGATACTATTGCCTTTTTAAAGATGCTAGATAACTACCACGAGTCGCCGGCTTATTTTCGGCTCTTAATGTCGCCCATAGTCAATCTGTTGCCCAAAGATTTAATAAATTTAACCCATCTGGCCAATAAAAAGTCCTGGTCTTTGTACGAAACCAGCCGCCAGTTTATGGGCCAGATTGCCATTTCGGAAAAGTCGCAAAATTCCCTTGATAAAATCATCAGCTTGATTGAAAAGCATGCCTCGCTGGCCAAGGAAAAATCGGTGGTTCAAGTCACCCTAAGTTTTTTAGAACAAAGCGGCTATATTAAATGGATTGATAAGCAGGCGGAGCAAGCCAAGCGGGAAACTTTCAACTATCTGGGGCAGTTCTATAAAAAAATTAAAGACTTTGAAAGCAGTCATGACGATAAGTCAATCAAAACTTATCTGCATAATTTAGATTTAGAGCTTGAGTCGGGCGAGCAGGGAAAGCTGCAGTCGCTTTTAGCGGAAGAGGGCCCCGATACCATCAAGGTTATGACTGTTCATCAGGCCAAGGGCCTGGAATTTAAATACGTTTTTATTGTCAATTTGGTTGACCGAAGGTTTCCTACAACTCAAAGATCAGAATCAATTGAACTGCCGGATGAATTAGTCAAAGAAATTATTCCCGAGGGCGACATCCATCTTCAAGAGGAGCGTCGGCTATTCTATGTAGCTATAACCAGGGCCAAAGAGGGGCTGTTCTTTACTTCGGCAGAAGACTATGGCGGACAGAGGAAAAAGAAGCTGTCCAGATTTTTATCAGAGATCGGTCTGGGCGATGATAAACAGCAGCCGGCAACTCGCCTCGATGCGAAGCGGGCCGGGCTGTCGGTTACGGAGGGTGTGGGAAAATTTGAGAAAATAAAAGAAAATCAAGAGCAGAAGGCCAGGCCTCCTGCCAGAGATCAGTTGCCAGCTAAATTCTCATTCACTCAATTAAAAGCTTTTGAAACCTGCCCCTTGCAGTATAAATACGCTCATATTTTAAAGATTCCGGTCAAAGGCAAGGGGCAGTTCAGTTTTGGCAAGACCATGCATAATACTTTGCATAAATTCTTTGATTTAATCAGGGAGCGTTCGCAGAGCAAACAGGCGGAGCTTTTTGGTCAAGATAAGTTTGATAAGTCTAATAAGTCTAATAAGTTTAATAAGTTAGATAAGTTAATAAGTCTAGAGGAATTATTAAAACTCTATGAAGCGGCCTGGATCGATGACTGGTACGAATCAAAATCGCAAAAAGAAGAATATTATAAAAAAGGCAGAGAGATTCTCAAAAATTTTTATAATCAATTACCTGAACCAATAATCATTCCTCAATTTTTAGAAAAGCCGTTTAATGTCAAGATAGGGGAGCGCACCATCAAAGGCATTATCGACAGAGTGGATAAGCTCCCAGACGGCTCCATCGAAATTATAGATTATAAAACCGGCAAGCCCAAAGAAGAAGATAAGTTATCTTTTGACGACAAAGAACAGCTGTTAATTTATCAGATCGCGGCCACTGAAGTCCTTAAAGAAAAAGTCAGCAAATTAACCTTTTATTATTTAGATAACAATGCGCCAATCTCGTTCCTGGGCGAAGAAAATGACTTGGAAAAAATCAAAAATAAAGTTACCGAAGAAATCAGCCAGATAGAAACTACCGATTTTAAAGAAGATGCCAAAATCGTTACCCCCTCTTTGCATAAGTGCAAGTTCTGCGATTTTAAGGATATTTGCGGGTATAAGGTGATTTAAAACCTAAGATCAAAGAATTTTGCTCAGGAACCAAAAATATTCTAAAGTTAACCTTTATTGACAGGTAAGTTAACATATGTTAATATATTAAATATAATAGGTTAACTTAATAATAGTTAAAAAAGTATGAAAAATAAGCAATTTTATTCAACTGTAGAAGTTGGAAAACTATTAGGAATCAGCAGGATCGCTGTTTTTAAACGTATTAAGAGCGGTAAGATTAAAGCTAAAAAAGTTGGCCGAAACTATGTAATTGACAGGGCTAATATAGAAAATCCCTTAATTGATACTCTAAACGAAAGGACAAAGAGCGAGATAGATAAAGCTATTAAAAAAACAATTAAAGAATATGGTGAAACATTAAAAATGCTGGCCCATGAAGATTAATCATAGAATAATTACCCCCCTTTCTTTAAAAGAGGTAGAATATACCGCTTTTAGTCTAGCTCGTGAATTGATGACTTATAATGAACCGATTCCAGATTTTTCTACTCGTTATCCTCAAAAGCTGGAAAGTTGCTTGATTATGCCTTTCCAAAAATTCAGTAATAAATATCTTTATGAAGGGTTTATTAAAAAAGCAGCTATACTTTTTTATTTAATGATAAAAAATCATCCTTTTCAAAACGGTAATAAACGAATCGCTATGACAACTTTATTAGTCTTTCTTTATAAGAATAAAAAGTGGCTTAAAGCGGATACCAAAGAGCTTTATAACTTTGCTATGTGGGTTACCCAGAGCCCGCCTGATGCGAAGAACGAAACCGTTAAGGCGACAGAAAATTTTATTAAAAAGCGCTTGGTTGATTTGCGATTTTAAAGAGATCTGCGGGTATAAAATAATTTAACCGCTGACCACGCTGACATAAGCGAACATTCGCTGACCGCAAACAAAAAGATCAGCCCAGCCAGACTGGGTCAGCGGTTCGCGACCCGTTCGTGCCGGTTAGCGTCGTTAGCGATTATAATGAGCGTGCAGTAAAATTTTGCACCTCATTTAGTTTGCATAAAGTCAGAAAAAACTATAAAATCAATCTGACTAAATCTTATCAGAGGACTTTTTTGAATATTTTTTTGACAAACGCGTTTAATTAAGGTAAGATATAAATAATTATTATTAATCTAGAATTTATGGAACAACCAACAGAGCAACCAACATACGAGCCGCAACCAAGCTCAAAAAAGTTTTGGCCAATTATTATAGCCGTAGTGACCACTGTTATAATAGTAGTGGTTTTAATGTATTTTTGGCAGGCCACAGCCGATAAACAAAATCAAAAAATCGACCAAACTGAACTGCAAATGCTTCAGCAAAAAGTTGATTTATTAGAATAACAGCTAGCCACTCTGCAGGCTATAGAATTTGAAGAATCAGAGGAGTTAGTAGAAGCAGAAGAATGGCCGGATTTAAGCGGCTGGAAAGACATTACTTATAATGTCTACGAATTTAAAATTCCTCCAAACTGGCATTATTATCCTGAAAAATTAGAAGGTGGCGTAGGTTATTCCGAAAATCATTTTTATGACGCTAGCGATAATGAACTGGCAAAAATAAAATGTCCAATGACTGAAGCAGGTTATCCAGGAGTTGATATCGAAAGTCAAGAACGTTCGGAAATTCAAAATAAAAGATTTTATGATATAACTTTGTGGCTGGGGACTCCAACTGCCGATCCCCAGTTTGCCACAGTGGATTCTGACTTATTTTTAATTTATATTAAACCCCATGTGATTGCAGATTATGATTGGCAGCATACTTGCGAAATAATTACCATTAATAAACCAAAAACAGAGGGTTTTGCCGAAATTTATACTAATATCTATAATTCTTTAAAAGTAAGAGAATACTAAAATAATAAAACCATCGGGCCAAACTCGGTGGTTTTAGATTTGCCTAAAACTATAAAAAATTATAAAATCAAGTTATGAAGAAAATATTTTTAGGCTCCAATGGTACCTTTATCAATAAAAACATTGCCAAAGCTGTGGGCAAGCCGGCCAAGGAAATCAAACTGGCTTATATTACCACTGCTTCCAAGGGAGTCAGCAATACCGGTTATATTGAAGCCAATAAAAAAATGATGGCCGAATTGGGCATTAACTATCAGGAAATTGATATTGAAGGCAAAACTAGTTTGGAATTATGGAATATGCTGGAACATAAAGATGCGGTCTATCTTTCCGGCGGCAATACTTTTTATTTGCTAAAGGCCGCCAGAGAAAGCGGCTTTGTCAAAGTAATCAAAGATCTGATAGAAAAAGGCGTGGTTTACCTTGGCGAATCTGCCGGCGCCTATTTGGCCTGCCCGACCATAGAAATGGCCGACTGGAAACATCAGGACAAATACAATGAGATGGTTGCAAAATTCATTTTGTTGTAAAATAAGGGTATAAAGTAATTAACTTTACACTCTTATGCAACAACAAAAACAAAAACGAAAACCTTATCCCTCGGATTTAACCGAGAAACAATTTAAACTAATC
>JAHISB010000042.1 GCA_018818425.1 Patescibacteria group bacterium | reverse complement strand
GGCTTGATTAGTTTAAATTGTTTCTCGGTTAAATCCGAGGGATAAGGTTTTCGTTTTTGTTTTTGTTGTTGCATAAGAGTGTAAAGTTAATTACTTTATACCCTTATTTTACAACAAAATGAATTTTGCAACCATCTCAATGTACCCATCTACTGGACAACTATATTTGGTGGATATGGTAGAATGAAAGCATATGAAAAAATTGTCTCCAAAACAGAAAGCGTTCATCGCTTTAGCCGCCCTTAGGGGTGAAAAGATTTCCAAGCTATCCAGTGATTACCAAATGCATCCCAATCAGATTGTCCGCTGGAAAAAACTGGTTGAAGACGAAATAGAAACATTATTCGTTGACAAGCGCAAGAAAGAACATTATCCGAAAGAAAGAATTATTGATGAACTTTACAAAACCATCGGCCAGCGGGAAGTTGAAATCTCGTGGCTGAAAAAAAAATTCAAGCTTGAGCTACCGAGAGAAATTAACTTTAGTGAATAAAGAACATTTTAATATATCATTATTGCGCCAATCCGCATTATTGGACATATCGCGATCAAGCATTTACTATCAGCCGACCGTAAAGAAGGAAGACATTCTGATTATGAACGCCATTGATGAGATTTTCACTAAATATCCATTCTACGGGCATAGGCGAATTAAGCCGGAGCTGAAAGAAGAGTATAGCGTAAATATCGGTAAGAAAAGGATTATAAGTTTAATGCATGAAATGGGTTTAAACGCCATTTACCCCCGAAAAAAGCTGAATTTAAGCGATCCTAATAAACAGCATAAGAAATTCCCGTATCTTTTAAAGGATTTTCCAATAATCCGGCCAAATCAGGTCTGGGGAACGGATATTACTTACATCAAACTGAAAAGTCATTTTGCCTATCTCGTGGCCATTATCGACTGGCATTCGCGGTATGTAATATCCTGGAAGCTGTCTTCAACGCTTGAAAACATTTTCTGTATTCAAGCGCTCAAGGAAGCTTTGGCAGTAAATATTACTGATATCCATAATTCCGACCAGGGAGCGCAATATACGAGCATAGACTACATCAATGTCTTAGAAGAAAATAAAATTAGGATTTCAATGGACGGGCGGGGCAGGTGTATGGACAATATCTTTACCGAAAGATTATGGCGGACAGTCAAATATGAAAATGTCTATCTTAATGAATATGCGGATATCGGAGAGGCCGGCCAAGGACTAAGAGAATACTTTAAATTCTACAACGAGAAAAGAAGACATCAGTCGCTTGATTACAAAACTCCTTATTCAAAAGATCATATATACAATTAGTTCCGCCAATCCGCATAACCCAACATCCTCCGTAACAGTTATTTCTATCTTTACAATTAATACATTTTTTATCAGTATAAACAGCTTCATTCAGACGATATTTCTTAAAACCTTTTTGCCAAATATTCAATATAGAATCTTCTTTTATGTTTCCTTCTATGAGCTCGGGTATATCTGGTTGCTCTGGACAGCCACGCACATTTCCATTTACTCCTATACAGCAGGCAGTAATACCCACTGGGCATAAAGCGGGTTCATCTCGGACAGATTCTTCATATTCTCCAAGAAAAGGAAGGTTCTCTCCGATATAAATATACATTTTTTTATGATTATTATTCCTGACAAACGAGAATAAACTTTTTAGTTGATCAGGATTAAGTTGCAAATTTTTAGAATCTTCTGCTCTGCCAATCGGCATTATAATAACAATACGCCATTTTTTTATTCCCAATCCAGCTAATAAGTTGTGTATTTCTTCTAGCTCATCAAAATTATTTGGGGTTAAGGTTGTCGCCACTGAAAGAATTGGGACTTTTATTTCTTGAAGATTTTTTATTGCTTCAATGGCACTAAAAAAACTTTTTGGATTATTTCGTATTTTATTATGTGTTTCTTCAAGACCATCAAGGCTAATTTGAATAGAATCAACCTTGGATTTTTTTATTTCCTCCGCCTTTTCTTTACTTATAAGAAAACCGTTGGAAGCAAATCCTGTTCCTAATCCTTTTGATTTTGCATACGATAAAACTTCAAGCAAGTCATTTCGTAAAAAGGGTTCGCCACCAGTCGCGCCAAAAAAACATCTTTTTATTTTTGAAATATCGTTAATTATTTTTTTGATTTCGTCAGTTGTAAGTTCTGATTCATAACTTTCCTTTGATGCCCCGCAATGTTCACAATGTAAATTACAGCGCCTTGTACAATCCCATGCGATAAATTTAGGTAATCGAACGGATTTGTTTTCTATTGTTCTTTTATAGAATTGCTTGCGAAAAAAATTTACAGCAAATTTGTCTATCTGATAAGTTATTTTCATAATCACTTTTGATTGCAACTAAAAATCTGGTCCAGGCATATATGTTACCATGCTTTGACTTCGAATAAACGCAAGCACTAGAAGAGTTAAAAAACCGACAACTATCAAAGTCAGCACTAAACCAATAATAAGAAATTTTCTTTGTTTGGTTTTTTTATATTTGACTAGAAAATAAATTCCACCAATTAATAAAACCAATGGGACGAGAATCATTAAAATTAATTCAATCATATGTTTAGGTTAGTTTGTTTAATTATTTATACTATTTTTTTGCCTTTTCGGCCTGAAAGGCAGAAAAAATACATTATTCCCCTTATTAATAAATTAAAAATCAAATTTTCTTCGTTGTTTAATTCGCTAAACCCCTAATTTCAGTATAGATAAAAAATTTATTTCGTATAACGTCCCCCAGCTTGTGCGAAGTCCCGCAGCGAATTGAGGCAGTATAATTTCGTTTACTGCCGAAATGAGCAAGGGATTTGGGTGAGCCGAACGACCTTAATTAATTTTTTGATTTTACTGTTGTTAGGTGTTATTAATCAGTTATCGTTAATTATTGATTTATCTATTGGAGAGAGGTGAACCGCACAAGCGCTGTTAGGCGATGTAAAAATTTATAAAATATTAGTAGTCCATATTAGGATTTAAACAAACACATTTTGGTTCAGGATATTTTTCTCCAGTTGCAAAGCTTATTTCCATGCAAGTCGGCTGATCGCCGGGCTTATTACAAACAATATTTTTATCTTTGCAGCAGTCGCTGATTTTCGTTTTGGGTGGATAGTTAAGTTCCTTTTTAATATAATAAAAAGCTACCACAGAAAAAATTAAAACTATAACAACAACTAAAATAATAATTGTTTTTTTCATAATTTTTTTTAATTTTAATATTTAAACATATGATTTATAAATTATTATTTCGCTTAACGGGCGGCGGCTGAAAGGAGGAGAGCGCAGCGTGGCACGAAGCGTAGCGGAGTGAGTTCAAAAAATATTTTTCGTTTTATAAGGAATTTTGACAGGCTTTTTTTAAATAATAATAAATTTGTTTTTTTGTTTTGGATTTTGGGCAGAGGGGTTAGGGGTGAATGCCCAAAATCCAAAACTCCTTATAAATAATCACTTAATTCGTCAGCGCTAGAATAAAACTGGTATTTTCATTAGCTCTTAAAGAATGGATCGCGTTTTCATTCATATAAATAAATACTCCCGATGACATTGTTATTTCTTTTCCTTCAAGATTAAAGACGCCCTTTCCTTCAATTACATAAATAAACCCCGGTTTTATAGATGTATGTTCAGACATATCTGTTCTCTTTGCCATACAAAACAAGGTAATGTTGAGTCTATCATTTTTTACAATATCCTTGCTCAAAATACCCTTTTTAGGATACTCAATGAGGTTGTTTATTTGTTCGTTCATATTATTAGGTTAGTTCTTTTATAAATAATAGATATTTGTTTTTTTGTTTACTTAATTTTTGTTCGACTTGTTCAAATTTTTCAAGCATATCGTTTTTAGTGCTTACGCTCAATGATTTATCAGCCATAGGATATAGAATATTATCCTCCTTGAAAATATGGTCTTTAAGAAGATGCGCGTAGCCTCTTGAGTTTTCGATTACTTTCTCTTTGTTATTTTCATTGACCCCCATTTCTAATCCATTAACAAAATTTCTTCCCAGATCGTGTTCATGGAGCATCTGTTGTGTTGGATTGCAGTGCATTTGCACTTCATCTTTACATAATTCTATGAATAAAATGTCTTCTTCTTTGGCATGATGAAATTTATCCGCATAACCTTTGATGAAATCAATTACTTCATCAAAGAAATCTTTGTTAATTTTTCCGTCTTTTTCTAGAGAATCACATTCTTTAAGTAGGGAGTCGATTATTTTCAATATGTTCTCATGTTCATGGGTGAGTATTTGTAATGCTGTTTTCATAATGTTTGTATTTAAAAAGTTAATATTTTGTCGCATTCTTGAACAAGCGCGTATAAATCTTTCATGGTACTCATCGGGCATGTATTCGTTCCTTCTTGATCGCGCGATTTTAAACATGTGCCACATGCCAAAATGCGTGCTTTGTCAGACTTTAAAAATTCAATCGCTTGTTCCGTGATGTTGAATTTTTCCGAACTGCTTTTCTCATATTCCACGCCTTCTCCAATAAGGAAAATTTTAACTTCGTCGCCTTGTTTGAGCGAAAAGTTTGCCAAACGAAAAACATTCCATACAGTTTCGGGATTAGTTTGGCTGATGATGATTCCTATTTTCATAATGATTTTGGTTAGTTAATAATATTTATAAGGTTTTCGGAGCGATAGCGGAGAAAACATCTTATTTCCCCCTCTATAAAAATTAAAAACAAATTTATTCCTTATTAAAGTCTATCAAAATATCAAAAAATTAAAAGAAAAATATTTTTTGAATTGCGTATAACGGGCGGCGGCTGATCCGAAGTTTTTGGAGGCAACGAAGTTGCCGACAAAAATTTTGGATAGCCGCTGTTGTGCGAAGTCGCGAAGCGACTGAAGCACAAGAGCGGCGCAGCCGCCGCCCGTTGTGCGGAAAGAGCGAAGCGATTTCCGCACAACGT
>JAHISB010000041.1 GCA_018818425.1 Patescibacteria group bacterium | reverse complement strand
GATTAGTTTAAATTGTTTCTCGGTTAAATCCGAGGGATAAGGTTTTCGTTTTTGTTTTTGTTGTTGCATAAGAGTGTAAAGTTAATTACTTTATACCCTTATTTTACAACAAAATGAATTTTGCAACCATCTCATTGTATTCTAATATCAATCTCGCTAATCTAAATTCAAAGCATCGGTCAGCAGTTTGCTTTGCCAGTCAAAGGCGTCGCGGGCGGTAATTTTAAGTTTTTTCATTAAGACTATTTCTTGAGTTATCAACCTTAATAAATGCCTATTAAGCAGATCCCGATTTTTACCGGAGCTTTGATATAAAGGATGGTCCAGATTGATATAAATGGCATTGCCCTGGCTGATGGTTTCCGGGCCGCCAACGCCCAAGCTGACAATACTGCAAGTAACGCCGAATTTTTGCAATCGTATCCGTTTCATTACCAGGGGCTTGGCCTCGATTTTTTCCTGTTCCTCATCTTTTTTGGTTTTATCAATATCTTCTTGCTTATGTTGTTTAGTTTCCGCTGACGATTCCGCAGTTTTGTTTCCTGTGTTTTTATTTTGTGCCATCAAAGCGCTGGCGGCAATTTTTTTCCGCCCGCCCTTTTTAAGTCTGGCGATAGCTCTCCCTTGCGGCACAAAGTCTGGATTAAGCTGGAGCGCTTGCTTGATTTGTTGCATGGTTTGCTGGAGCTCTTTAGTTATCTTTTGAATGTTTTTATTCTCTTTTTGTTTTTTAAGATCTTGGAGTATTTTATCCAATTCCGCTGTTATTATTTGGCAGAAAAGTTTGTATTTAGGGTCGTCGATAATAAAGTCGCTCCGGGAAGAAATTAAGGGCAAGAAGTCGGCATTTATGTAGCCGCAAATTCGCTGGTAGCCCTGATGATATTTTTTGTCCAGGCCGAAAAGATCGCGTTTAATAAAAACCTGCTTAACCCGGCATTCAACCCCGGGCTCATCAACATCGCCGCTGTTTAAGGCCAAAATAATTTGACCTTCAATTAGGCCATAGACAGTTTTTATTCTAAGAGGGAAAATTTTACCGGCCACAGTTTTAGCAGTTATTTTTTTGTTATTCAAATAAAGATTAAATTTTTTAGCTCGGAGCGGCACAGATTGTTTTAAATATTTTTCCACTTCATTGATGCTGATTTTTTTTGTTAAATTGTCTAAAATAATTTTTGTCCCTTCTTTATCCAGGGGAGAGCTTTCTTCTGTTTTAATGGGCAGTTCCCAATTAGAATCGTTTTTCCAATTAGCGCGGTTAAAAATGACGGAATATTTATATTTGCCTTTTACGCTTTGAACAATAAACTGATCGGCCAAAGCTAAAGCGGAAAATTTGCCAATACCGAACTGCCCAATCCTTTTTCTGCCGAACCGGGGCGATATCGACCTGATTCTTTTCTCTTCAGAGCCGATGGTAAAAAATTGTTCCAGGCCTTTCTCGTTCATGCCGCTGCCGTCATCTTCCACGGTTATTTGGTCGTTAGTTATAGCTATTTGGATGGCGGTGGCGTCCGCATCGTAAGCGTTATTCACCAGTTCGCGAATAAATTCAATGCTTTCGCGGTACATTTTTTCACCCAAAGTAAACAAATGGCTTTTATCGACCTTGACTTTTATGGTTGATGGTTTTTTAAACATATTTATGTTTTACAGTATTTTAGCTAAACTGTCAAAAGGGCGGTAAAACTATGTTTACCGAATAAAAAAACTCTCAATGACGAGCTGTTTTTTATTTCTTTATTGATTGTTGTCCCGCAGTCGCAAGATGAAAATCGGAGAATAGGCTAAAAAACCTTGAAGGGATTGACGATGCCGCCCTGATTGATAAGCGAATCTTCCGGGGCATAGTTGATGATCATTTCAGCTTTTTTTATTTGAATTTTTTCAACCGGGCTGTTGTTGATAAATTCATCTATCAGGGATTTATTTTTATTAATGGCATTGAAATAAAAAAAGGAGAACACAATAATTATAAGTGAAACGATCAGTAAAACAACGGCAATAATCAATAAGGCGGAAATATAAAAGTCGATATTAATTTTTTTTAGTTTCATCATAAAGCCAATAAGTTTTAGCAAACAAAGACATGCTCACTTTATTTGTTTTATTATCCATATTTAACATTTTTACCGTTAATTGATATTTAAGTTCATTTAGATCTTCAAGATAATTTAACATATCAAAAAAATCACCCATTAAGTCTAAACGAAGGTCGAGTTTATAAATATCTTCGTAGGCTTCTTGCGGCGATGGATTTAAATTAATTGTTTGAATCAAGTTGTTGTTGGCCGCTAAAGTTTCCAGTTCTTTGATTAGTTCTAATTCCTGACCTTCTTTAAGAAAAATGTTTTCGTAGGCCGTTAACTGTTTTTTAATATCCTGATATTTATTTAAAGTTTGCTGAGGGCCTTGATTAGAAATATAAGCTGTCTTCAGCAGATCCGCTTCTGATATAAATTCGTTATTAATTTTTTTTAAGCTGCTAAAATAAGGCCGGTTGATTAATAAATTGACTAAAATAAGGATAATTATTAAGCAGATGAATTTAATTCTTTCTGAATTTTGAAATTTCATAAAACAGTTATTTTATTTTACCTTTTATTTCAAAGGTAACGCCTTGCTGAGTTAAAAAATTGGATAAAGGTATGGTTATTTCTTCGAAAAGCGGACTGTTTTCCAGATTATTTTTTAAGATAATTAAATCATCGCGCGTCGAGGCATAACCATTAATGATAAATTCTTTGTTATCCAACGAAGCTGAGAGATGATTCAACGAAACGCCTGCCGGCGCCAAGGCGCTTAAGTTTATCAGATAATTCGGCCAGTTAAAGAATTCGCTTAAAATTTGGCTCAAAGTTTCAATTTGTTTATTCAGCCCCAGAACATTATCCGAAATATTTTTATTTTTAAACTGAACTTCTCTTTTTCTATTATTTACATCCTCTTTTAATATATATATTTTTTGATTCAGGGGAATTAGAATAATAGACAGTATTAAAGAGTAGATTGTCAAAACGCTTAAAAAATTTTTTAGAATTTGATAAAATTGTTTTATTTTAAGCAGATGTTTTTGCGATGGTGAAATTAAATTAAGGGTAATCATATTATTATTTTTGTATAACTCTAAGAGCCAGACCGATAGCCGTAGTAAATGATTGAATATTGTCAATAAATTTTTTGCCTTTAATTTCAGTCAAATTTATTAAAGGGTTGGCAATATTGACTTCCATATCACACTTGTTTTTTAAATAATCCGCTAAAAAGGGCAACCCGCTGCCGCCGCCGGTCAACATTAACAGATTTATATCCAGATCTTTTCCCCTTGAGAAATGTTCATGATAGAAATATTTTGCTTCTCTGATTTGCGTAGCCAATTTATCAATCAAGGGCTCTAAAATTTTTCTAACGCTCCCTTCGGCTTTCCGCGGATCTAAACCGCAGAGTTTTTTTGCTTTAAGAGATTCCTCATCCGAAAGCTTTAGTTTTTCCTTGAGAATTTTAGTTAAGTTATCGGAGGAAAATGAAATAGAAAGGGAAAAAAGCGCTGCCGGGTGCTGATAGGCAATTAAGCTGGTGCGAACCGCCCCCAAATCTAAAATTAACAGGGGTTCGGTTTTAGGCTTATGCCAGCTAATTAAACAGCGGCAAATAGCGGCCGCTTCGATTTCTAATGCTTTAGGCGTTAAATAAGCTTTGTTTAAAGATTCCTGATAATTACTAACAATTTCTTTCGGGCAGACGGCTATTAATATTTTGGATTTATCTTTTTCGTCGACAAACTGCCAATCTAAATAAGTATTTTCGAGCGCATAGGGGATATGTTTTTTACATTCGTTAACTATTTCGCTGATGATGTCTTTGCTGTTTGGGTGCGTTAAAGTAATCAGCTTAATAAAGGTATTTGGTTCCGGCAGGCAGGCGGTGACGTATTTTGAGGTGATTTTTTGGCCGGCGCTGGTTTTAATCAGATTTTTGATTAAATAAGAAAATTCATCAATTTTTACAATTTTGCCGTTTTTAATTACGTCCTGCGGGACTTCGATTTCGCCGCTGGAAATGATTTCAGCGCGGTCTTTATTTTTTTTTAACTGAATCAGCCTTAAAGCCCTTTCGCTGATATCGAGACCGAATGATTTTTGTCCAAGATTTAATATCATAAGTTTAGATGAGGTTTGATATGTATATTATAGCAGATTTTTTAATATTCTTCTTCCCAGTGCTCAACATTGAACAAAGGGGAATAGGCGGCTATGCCTAGAGTATCATTAATAACTTCTTGATCCAGAATAATATTGGCTTCCTGCCATAAGCTATTAATGTCTAATTTATTGGCGATAATGCCGCTGTTAACGGTAATTTCGAAAAATAAATTGTGAACATAAAATGTTTCGGCGGCATAAATCAGTCCGTTAATAGAAGCTTCTTCGAGCCATATCCCTAAATTAATTGATTGTTTGCTTAAAATTCCGGCTGGCTGGCCCGGAGTTTTATTGACCGTTAAGGCGGAGCCGGGCAACCAGGACGGCGTGCCGTTATCGCCAATTTTAAAATCACCGTCTAAAACCAAAACGCCGTTAATGGTCAGTTGGGTGCTTTTGCCAAAATCAATATCGCCGGTTATATAAGTTATGCCGTTTAATTGGCATTCCTGCTGATCGCATAAATCACTGAATTCCTGCGGGGTGTAAATCTGGTCAGCCCGGTTATAATACGACCCGGGGTCTTCTGAATCAAAGTCAATCTGGGGCATTTCTATGGCTTCGGGCGGCGGCGGGTAGTTGCCGGAACTAAGCGAGTCGGCATTAATGGTGGAGGTTATGGATTTATCGATAGTGCTGCTGGCCATAACATCTTCATCAACATTTAAAGTGCTGAAAGAATGAACCCTGATGTTATTATGGCTGTAAATACTGCTGTTTCTAACAGTAGTCAGCGATTCCCTTAAATAGATTTCATCGTTGGTGTAAACAGATATTCCCTGCTGGAATGTTGCCGGCTCTGATAATGATTTATAGACTTTGCTTTTGATAACCCTTTGCGAAGCCTGGCTGCCCTGATTGATGTAAGCGGTGGCGGTTATTTCCGCTCTGGCCAGGTCGGTATTTTGGATCGAGACGTTGTAGCCGTCATTAGCCGCAAAAACGCCGGTTCTGCCAAGGGTAGCTTGCCAGGCGGGGTTGGTGGTAAATTCGCTATACCAAGCGGGATCGTTTAAAATTTTCCACATCGCGTCGTTAATGCCCGCTTCGGCTAAATAATAAGTTTGAACGGACAATTTATAGTTAAAAGATATTTTGGCGTCGTTAATAATAAAGTCTAAAAAGTAAAAAACTAACAGCAATAACAAAGAAATAATTATCATCACCAAAGGAACAATAAAACCTTTGTTTTTAAAGACAGTTTTTTTATCAGCTTTCGTTTCTGCCCCAAACGGCTGTAAAAAGGTGTAAAATTGAGTCATATTTCTCCAGATAAATTTCAATATTTATTAACCCTGCTCCGTAATAAAGTATGTCGGTTAAATATTCGGCAATGATTTTTTCTTCGGTTACCAGATAATCCGGCGGATTGCCGAATTCGTCCACGGTGTTCCAAGAAACATAAATTGACGGTTCAGCCGGAAAATAATAAACGATTCTTTGCCGTTTAACGGTGTTGGAATCTAAATAATACCTTAGGTACTGGATGTCATCTAAACCATGGCCGTCCTGAAACATAATTTCGTTCGGCGGCTCTAACAGGGGATCGTTTTTGATGGCCGGCAGGGGAGTGGCAATATCAACGCTTTGCCTTAATTCCCTGGAAATTCTGTCTAAAAAAACCCGCCCATTTTGGATCAACTCCAATCGTTGGTCGCTTTCGGAAAAAGCTCGGTGGGAAATTAAAAAGGTGCCGTAAATAATAAATAATATAACCGTCATTAAACCCAAAACCACCACCGCCTCTATCAGGGTGAAGCCATTTAATTGGTAGCGGTTTTTTTTGCGCTTCATTATTGTTTGGTGATTATAGAGTAAAGGGTGATGTCATTTATATCTTCTTCTTGAGCGTCGATCCAGCTGACAGTTATTTTTATTTTTTTTAGGTCGGTTTCTTCTGCGGCCACGTTTAAATCGCCATCTAAATAATTAATTTCCGATGTTCGCGAAAACGAAGCAAAGTCTTGGTCAATAGTAGCTAAGGAGGATTCGGTAATTACCCCTGTTGTTAATTGATTATAAGGCGTATTAATCAGATCTTCCATTTTAGCTTGCGCCAGATTAGTGGCTATGGTAATTTTTTCCGCCCCCCTTTCTTTATTTAATCCATAGGGGAAAATGCTAATCATAACAAAAATGGTCAGGCTTAGCATCGCAATCACAAATATAACCTCGATAATAGAAAAACCCGCCGCTTTTTGCCGGGAGCGTTTGCAATAAAAAACTTTTTTTATATTATGGATTATAAACTTCCCAGGTGACATAACCGGAAGGCTTAATTAAAATTTTAGTTTGATGGCCGCTGGCTTGATGTTCTAAGTACACTTCCCCCGAATAATCAACCGCCCCGCTGGCGTTGTAAACCGCCTCATTGTTTTGCAGTCCGCTAAAGGAGGAAAAAATCGTTCCATTTTTTAAGCTAAAAGTTTGCAGGATTTCTTCAACGGGCTCTTTTTTAACCAAATAATAAGTATTATTCCATAATTCCATTCTAATGGCATGCTTTTTCTGCTGGGTCACGGTGTATTGCTGGGCCAACCTTAAGTTGCTGATTAAATATTTAGCGCTGTTATTCAGCTGTAAATTATTGAAATATTGCTTCATGGCCGGAGCGGTCACTAAAGCAATAATAATTATTATAGCTAAAGTGGTTAAAACTTCCGCTAAAGAAAACCCTTTATTATTTTTTTTAATCTTTTTTTTAATAAGCATCTTAAAAAGAGTGCGGTTAGTTATGTTACATTTGCTGGGTTAAGCTGTACATAGGCATAATAATGGCTACGGCCATTGCTCCCACCCCAACGCCTAAAACCAGAATCAACAGGGGTTCGATGATCGAGGGCAGGGTTTTCATAATTTGATCGATCTCTTCTTCGTAAAACGAAGCGATTTCCGTTAAAATTTCGTCTAAACTGCCGGTTTCTTCTCCGGCGGCGGACATTTGAATAATTATGGGCGGAAAAAGCTTGGGATAAGTTTTTAAAATATCAGTTAAGCTGGCTCCGCTTTTGATGCTTTCGGCCGATTCTTTCAGGGCTTTTCGATAAACTTTATTACTCATAATCTGCGACGTGATGTTAAGCGTTTTAACGATCGGAATATCGGTTTTAATTAACGAGCTGACGGTTCTGGAAAATTTAGCCAGATTGATTTTTTTAATAATTTCGCCGAAAATAGGCAGGCCCAGAGACAGCTCATGGTAAAAGTAACTTATTTTTTTGTTTTTTAATGAAGCAATAAAGAGTATAATGGCTACCAAGACTCCCAATAGGATAAATAAGCCGTTGTTAGTGGTAAAATTAGATGTGCTGATCAGAATTTTAGTGGCTAAGGGGAGCTCTGCCTCCATTTGGTCGAATAACGAGGTAATTTTAGGGATAACCACGATAAACATAATAATGCCAATAACAATCATGGCTATAACAATAATTACCGGGTAAATCATAGCGGCTTTAATTTTGCTCTTCAGTTCATGAGCTTTTTTGATTTGGAGGTAGATTTGCTTTAAAACATCTTCGAGTTTGCCCGAAACTTCACCGGCCTTAACCATATTAATGGTTATTTGACCGAATATTTTTTCGTATTTTTTTAAGCTTTCGTGAAAAGCGATGCCTTGCTCGGTGCTTTTAGCCAGATCCTGGAGAATATTTTGGAATTTATGATTTTTGGTTTGTTCGGCTAAAGTTTTTAAAGACCTGTCCAGCGGCAAACCGCTTCTGATCATTACCTGAAGATTTTGAGTAAAGAAAATAATGTCTTTTTGAGAAATAAGATTTACCAATTTAAGCTTTTGATAAAATTTTTTAAACCAGCCTTGCCCGGCGGCTTTATTTTCCGTCTCCTCTTTTAATTTTCCGATATCAATTACCATATTGATTTATTCTTGTGAAACTCTTAAAACCTCCTCAACGCTGGTTATGGCTTTAACAGCTTTCATAAAGCCATCCTGCATCAAAGTGATCATATTATTGGCTAAAGCAGCGGCGTGGATTTGGTCCGTCGGCGCTTCTTTATTGATTAAATCGGCTATAGCCGGTGTTATTTCTAAAATTTCGTAAATGCCGATCCTGCCTTTATAGCCGGTTTTGCTGCACTGTTTACAGCCCTTGCCTTTATAAAATAGTATTGAATCCAGCGATGGTTTAATATTAGAAACCAACCCTCCTTTAATGAGGAACTGTAAAACATTTTTTATATCAAGGTATTTTGCTAATTGATTAATAGTTTCTTTGTTCAGATTATAGCTAATTATACAGTCTTTACAGATTTTCCTGACTAAACGTTGAGCAATAATTAAATTAGTGGTTGAGCTTATTAAAAACGGCTGAATGCCCATATTAATTAATCTTTGAGGAGTAGAGGCGGCATTATTGGTATGAAGAGTGGAAAGGACCAGGTGGCCGGTCATGGCCGCGTTAATGGCTATTTCGGCCGTTTCTTTATCCCTGATTTCTCCCACCATAATTATATCCGGGTCTTGTCTTAAGATGGCTCTTAGACCTTTGGCAAAGGTGAAGTCGATTTTAGGATTAATTTGGCTTTGGTTAATTCTGGGCATCCGATACTCAATGGGATCTTCTACAGTAGCAATATTAACTTCCTGGTTGTTTAATTTGTTCATCATGGTATATAGGGTAGTGGTTTTGCCGCTGCCGGTCGGGCCGGTTACCAGGATAATGCCATGCGGTTTTTTAATATTACTATTGACTATTTCAAAAGGTTCTTTTTGCAGGCCTAATTCCGGCAAGTCTAAGGTTTTGTTGGATTCGCTTAATAAGCGCATAACAACTTTTTCTCCGTCGAAAATCGGAATAATCGAAACCCTGAAAGAAATTTTATACTGGGGCGTGGTTATTTTA
Organism: Patescibacteria group bacterium; assembly: GCA_018818425.1. GTDB lineage: Bacteria > Patescibacteriota > Patescibacteriia > UBA1558 > UBA10009 > JAHISB01. Next base: position 10,157 of record JAHISB010000041.1, on the reverse strand, counting down.
AATCTGCCGTCCTGCGGCAAGCGGTGTTCGTCCAGTTTTAGATTGGCTAAAACTTTAATCCTAGCCACCAATCCTGACTGCAAATTTTTGGGCAGAGTCATAACATAATGGAGAATGCCGTCGATGCGGTATCTGATTAAAACATTATTTTCTGCCGGTTCAATGTGGACATCCGAGGCATTTTCAAAAATCGCGTATTCCAGCAGAGTGTCCACTACCCGTATTATAGGCAGATCCTGGGCTAATTGTTTAAGGTCTTTTTCCGGCAGTTCTTTATTGGTTTTATGGTCAGCCAAGTTTTCGAATTCCGCCTCCAGACTCTGGTGATATTGTTTTAAAGCCTCTTGAATTGATTCCGGCGTAGTCAGGTAAAGCTCCAGTTCAGCTTGAATTTTCTTTTTAATAAATTCAATTGTTTGTAAATCTGTGGGATCGGTGGTGGCCACCTTCACTTTATCATCCGTTTGATTAAAGGCGATGATTTCGTGCGTTTGAGCAATGGGCTCGGGGATTAAAAATAAGATATCTTTTCTTATATTTTCGTTTTTTAGATCAATTAAAGGCATGTTGTAAAAGCTGGCAATTTGGCCGTATAAAATATCGGCTGAAATTAATCCTTTTTCCAATAAATAGTTAAAAAGATCCTGTTGATTATTTTTAGCTTCTTTATCAGCCTCATCCAGCTTTTGGGTGTCGAGAATTTGATTTTTTTCAAGAAGTTCCTTTAATTTTTTATTAGAAATCATATTGACAAATTTATTTATTTTAATTATATCATAAATTTATTAGAAAAGTAATAGTCAAGGAAACAAAAAATACCCCAGCGGCCCGCTTTAAAAAGTCTCGCACGGCGTATCGGGGTAATTTACAATTTTTTGTTTTAAACCTATAATACTTTATAGTTATCTTCAATTTATCCCTTTTTAAATTATGAGCGGTTTTTATAGTCATTTTTTAACTTTGAGTAAATCGCCCGGTTATTATTTACCGTTATTTTTCAGCTTTCTGTTAAATATGTTAATTTGGCTTGTTATTTTCTGGCGATTGCCGGCCACCGCTAATTGGATCACTTTACATTTTAATATCTATTTTGGCATTGACTGGATTGGCTCATGGATACAAATTTTTATCTACCCGCTAATTTCTTTTATTATTATTATTCTGAATTTAGTTATCAGCTGGTTAATTGCCGGCAAGTCTAAATCATTAGCCCTGGCGGTTAATTATACTTCACTTTTAGTGCAATTTATTATTTTAACCGGTTTAATAACTTTGTTTATTAAATATTTTGTTTAAGGTCTTTATGGGAAATTTTGCCATTATTAAAATTTTTGTTTTAACCGCCCTTTCTTTTATTATAGCTCTGTTTACTACTCCGATTCTAACCCATTTTTTATATAAATATAAATTGGGCAAACAGATTCGCAGTGAAAATTCTAATACCCCGATTTTTACTCGGCTTCACAGGCATAAAAGGGGCACGCCGACGATGGGCGGAGTTATTATTTGGCTAACTGTTTTATTTTTAGCTTTACTGTTGTTTTATCTTGCTCAAATATTTGATATCAATTTTTTTAAAGACTTTAATTTTTTAACCAGAAGCGAAACTTTGCTGCCGTTGGGCGCTTTAGTGGCCTCGGCGCTGGTTGGCTTGGTTGATGACTGGCTAGGCATAAAAGGCATCGGCCCGCATGGCGGGGGTCTAAAAATGGGACACCGCTTAGTCATTTATGCTTTTATTGCCCTTATCGGCGCTTTGTGGTTTTATTTTAAATTAGACTGGGATTTGTTGCACCTGCCTTTTATCGGCGATTTTGAAATCGGCTTTTGGTATATTCCGATTTTTATTTTTATTATTGTGGCCTCTGCTTTTTCGGTCAACGAAACCGATGGCCTTGACGGTCTGGCCGGCGGCGTTCTTTTAACCGCTTTTGCTTCGCTGGGCGCTTTTTCTTTTATTCAGGGCAAGTACGATTTAGCCACTTTTTGCGGAGTGATTGTCGGCGCTTTAACGGCTTTTTTATGGTTTAATATTAATCCGGCCAGATTTATTATGGGCGATACCGGCGCTATGTCTTTAGGGGTAACTTTAGGCATTGTGGCCATGCTGACCAATACCGCTTTATTTTTACCCATTATCGGCCTGGTTTTTGTGGTCGAGTCTTTATCGGTTATTATTCAGATGATTTCTAAAAAGTTGCGCCGGGGCAAAAAAGTATTTCTTTCCTCGCCTTTGCATCATCATTTCGAAGCGATTGGCTGGTCCGAGCCCAAGATAGTAATGCGCTTCTGGCTGATTTCAGGCATTGCTTCGGTGTTGGGGCTGATTTTATTTCTGATTGATAAAGCCGGTTAAGATAATCTTCGTAAAAACCTAAGACCCAAGACCTAAGACCTAAGACCCAATCACCCAATTAACCTAATCACCTAAATGGCTATCAACGAACTGAAAAATAAAAAAATTCATCTTATCGGAGTATCGGGAGCGGAAGGCAGCAGCTTAGCCCTTTTTTTAATTAAGCTAGGCTGCCAAAATTTAATTGGCCATGATTTTTCTAATAGGGCTGAATTCAAAAAAAACTACCTTCTTTACCATAGCGAGCAATCAAAGGATAAGAGTTTTCAACAAATTAATAAAATTAAAAAAGGGCTTAAAGTTATTAATTATAAAAATAGTTATTTAAAAAACATCAAGGACGCGGAAATAATTTTTGCCCCTTATTCCTGGCGCCGTTATCCTGTCAACCGGCCGTTAAAAAATTTAAGAAAAAATCAGTTATTTTGGCACTGGTATAATCTGTTATTGGAATATTATCAGGGCGCTTTAATAGGCGTGACCGGCACCGCCGGCAAAGGCACAACCACCGGCTTAATCTATTCAATTCTTAAGGCCGCCAAAAAAAAGGTCTGGCTGGTTGGCGACAGCTGGCAGATGATGGATTTTTATCAGATATTAACATCTGGCAAGCCAAGTTTTGTGGTGGCCGAACTTTCGAACAGAGCTTTAACTTTTGCCGAATATTCAAAGAAAAGTCCTCATTTGGCCGTTATCACCAACATTACCAAAAATCATTTAGATGATCATAGCGGCTCTTTTAAAAAATATATTGCCGCTAAAAAAGCCATAGCTAAGTATCAGAAGCCGGACGATTTTTTAATTTTGAATAGTCTAGATTTTCAGACCAGACAGCTTAAAAATTTTGCTAAAAGCAAAAAGATTTTCTATTCAGCGCAAAGCCGGGAAAAAAAGCTCATCAAAAATAAGATGATTAGGGGCAGTCATTTTACTTCTGATGCCGCGGCGGCTATCAAGACAGCCAAGATTTTAAAAATCAGCAAAACGGCTATAATTAAAGGTTTAAACGGCTTTAAATCCAGAGCCGGCCGAATGCAGTTTATCAAAAAGTTTAATAAAATCAGCTTTATCAACGACGCGGCCTCTACCCGGCCGGAAGCAACCATGGCGGCAGTCAAAACCTTTGCCAGAGGAAAAGTAAATTTAATTTTAGAAGGCTACAGGCATCAGCCGGACAAACAGCAGTTTTTAAAGCTGGCCAAGGTAATTAACAGCTGTGGGGTAAAAAACATCGCCGTCAGCGGCAGAATAACCAAGTTTCTTCTGCCAATTTTACAACAGACCAAAGCCCGAGTTTTTTCCACCCATAATTTAGCGGAGTCAGTTGAAAAAATGTGCCAGAATAGCCGAGCCGGCGATTTTATACTGCTTTCACCGGCCTGCGAGAGCTTTGGGGAATTTAAAGATTACCGGGAAAGAATGGAAAAATTTAATCAAATTATCAAAAAAATTAGCCATGGCCCAAAGATCAAAAATTAGAAATCAATTTCTGGCCTTGCTGCTAAAGCCTTTTTCTTATAGATATTATCAGCACAAGCCGGATTATAATTTTATTATTACTCTGGGGATAATTATTTTTTTTGGCCTGCTGATTTTATCTTCGGCCAGTTCAATCCATGCTTTTCAAAAATTCGGCGACAGCTACTGGTTTGTTAAGCATCAAATTTTAAACGGGGTGCTGCCCGGCCTTATTTTATTTTTTTTCGCTTCGCAACTCGACTACCGCAAGTGGAAAAAATGCGCCTTCTGGATGTTGGCGGCCACCATCGGCCTGTTAATTCTGGTTTTTATTCCGGGCATTGGCGTTAGCCACGACAAGGCCAGAAGCTGGATCGCTCTGGGGCCTCTTAGTTTTCAGCCGGCCGAGGTGATAAAGTTCACTTTTTTAGTTTATTTAGCCACCTGGCTGGAACAAAAAGGGCAAAAGGGATTAAAAGATGTCCAGTATGGCTTAATGCCTTTTTTATTTACTTTAGGAACAATCACTTTTTTGATTTTAGCCCAGCCGGATTTAGGAACTTTATTAATTGTTATTGCCTTAAGCGTAATAGTTTATTTTGTGGCCGGCGCGCCCTGGAAGCATATTTTGGGCATTATGATTATTGGCTTTATTATTATTTTTATTGCCATTCAGGTGGCGCCTTACCGCCTTAACCGGATTACCGCTTTTTTTAATCCCGAGGTTGACCCGCAAGGCATAAGTTATCACAGCAATCAGGCCAAATTAGCCATTGGCTCAGGCGGCATTTTTGGCCTGGGCATGGGCAAGTCCCGCCAAAAATTTAATTATCTGCCCGAAGTTTCCGGCGATTCTATTTTTGCCGTTTTTGCCGAAGAGCTGGGCCTTATTTTTTCCTTGTTGCTATTATACCTCTTTTTTAATTTAGCCAGCCGGGGCATTAAAATCGCCCGCGGCTCCCCTGATGAATTCGGCAAATTGTTGACCATCGGCGCTGTGGGCTGGATAACTTTTCAGGCCTTAGTCAATATCGGCGCCATGGTGGGTTTGGTGCCTTTGACCGGCCTGCCTCTGCCTTTTATCAGTTCCGGCGGCAGCGCTATGGCCGTTGCCATGTTTTCCTGCGGAGTGGTGGTGAATATTTCCAAACAGACGCGTTAATAGCCGCCGATATATACGAACGGAGTTGATTATTACCAACCTAACACAAACTTTCTGTATATCAACAAATAGTTGATTTTTTATTATATTTAAGCTATATTTTGTGATATGAAAATCATTTTAGCGGGCGGAGGCACTCTGGGTTCTGTCAGCCCTTTAATAGCTATTTGGCAGAAATTAAAAGCCAAAGATGAAAATTTGGACGCTTTTTTTATTGGCACTAAAAAAGGTCCGGAAAAAGAGCTGGTCAACAGATATCAGATTCCCTTTAAATACATTATTTCCGGAAAATTCAGAAGATATTTTAGTTTACTGAATATTATTGATTTATTTAAAATAATCCTGGGAATCATTCAGTCGTTATTACTGTTAAAAAAAATTAAGCCCGATGCTATTGTTTCAGCCGGCGGTTTTATTGCCGTACCGTTGATTTGGGCGTCAAGATTTTATAAAACCAAAGTAATTTTGTATCAATCAGACTTAAAGATTGGCTTGGCCAACAAGCTGTGCCAAAAAAGAGCTGATTATATTTTTACGGCCTTTTCGGAAACAGTGAGTCAGTTTTCAAAAAAAGCCGAGGTAGCGGGAACGGTTTTAAGGGAAGAAATCGCGAAGGTTGAATCGCGCCGCCCGACCCGCAAAGAACCGTTGAATATCTTGATCCTCGGCGGCGGCATTGGTTCGCAGAAGATTAATCAACTGGCCGTTGATTCAATTAAGCAGTTGTCAGAAAAATTTAAAATTATTCACATGACAGGGAAGAATAAAAGATCTAAAACCCAAGACCATAATTATCAGTCCTTTGAGTTTTTGACAGACGATTATTACCAAAAAATCGCTGAAGCCGATCTGGTCATCAGCCGAGCCGGACTTTCCACTTTGATGGAACTGTCGTATTTAGCCAAGCCGGCTATTTTAATTCCGCTTCCCGATTCAGCTCAAGAAAAAAATGCAGAATATTTATGTCAAAAAAAATCAGCCATCTACTTAAATCAAAAGGAATTAAATTCAGAAAAATTGATTACAGCCATCAATCAAGCAATAAATGATAAAGGTCAGCTGGCAAATTTAGCCGATAATATTCATCAGATTTTTCTTCATGGCGGCGAGGAAAAAATCGCTCAAAGAATTTATGAACTTAAATAAAATCAACAAAATCCATTTTATCGGCATTGGCGGAATCGGAGTTTCGGCTATTGCTAAGATGATGCTTAAACTTGGCAAAAAGGTCAGCGGTTCTGATGTTTGCCGGTCAGAAATCATCAATAAACTGGTATCAGCCGGAGCCAAAGTCAATTTTGTCCATCAGGCATCAAATTTAAGCGACGATGTTGATTTAGCTGTTTATTCAGTTGCAGTGCCAAATGATAATCCTGAACGTCTTCAAGCAGAGGAATTAAATATTCCGCAAATGAGCTACGGCGAATTTTTAGGCCAGCTTTCGGAAGATAAAAAGACAATTGCTGTCACCGGCACTAACGGCAAAACCACAACTTCAGCGATTCTGGGAAAAGCATTGGTTGACTGCGGCCTGGACCCGACAGTAATCATCGGCAGCCAGCTTAAGGATTTTGACGGGAATCTGCATTTAGGCCAGTCAGAATATTTAGCCATTGAAGCTGATGAATACAAAGCCAATATGCTAAAAGTCAAACCTTGGTCGATTTTATTAACCAGCATCGAGGAGGATCATTTAGATTTTTATAAAGATTTAGCTGATATTGTTGACCATTTTCAACGGTTCGTTGATAAACTGCCTGCTAGCGGCTTTCTTTTTTACAATGCCGATGATGCCAATATCAAAAATTTAAAACTGCCTCAAAATTCCTTTAGCTGCAGCCTTAACCAGCAGGCTGATTATTGGGCCAAGGACATTAAGCTTGAATCAGAAAATTATAAATTTAAGGCCTATCATCAAGATAAATTTTTAGATGAATTCAGCTTAAAAATTCCGGGAAACTATAATATCCTTAATTCTTTGATGGCCATCGGCTTATGCCATCAAATGAAGATTGACTTAAACCAAGTTAAAAAATCATTGGCCGGTTTCAGCAATCTGTGGCGCCGGTTCGAGGTTCTGGGCAATTTAAATGAGGCTGATAATGTTTTAACGGTTTCTGACTATACCCATCATCCGTCAGCCATCAAAAAAACTTTAAAAGCGGCCAAGGAATTTTACCCGGGCCGCAGATTATTTCTTGTTTATCAACCCCACCAGCACGATAGAACAAAAAAATTATTTGCTGAATTTATCAACTGCTTTAATCAAGCCGACTATGTTATTCTTCACGAAATTTACGATGTGGCCGGCAGAAAATATGAAGCAGACGAAAAAATTTCTTCAAAAAATTTAGTTGATAAAATTAATAAAAATAATGTGGTTTATTCGTCGGATTTTGCCACAACTAAAAAATTAATTTATAAAAATATCAGAGCCAGCGATCTGCTTTTAATTATGGGAGCAGGTGATATTGATAATTTGGCCCGCGAACTTGTATGATTAATGAATTAAAAAAAATTGATTCAACTGTCAAAGAAAATTATCCCTTTAAAGAATTGACTACTTTTAAAATCGGCGGACCAGCCGGGTATTTTGCCAATGTCGATAACGAAGAATTATTGATTAAACTGCTCAAATTTTGTCAAGAAAATAATTTAAAATATCTGCTTATCGGCGAAGGCAGCAATTTGTTAATTTCGGACAGGGGTTTTGACGGCCTGGCAATCAAATTGAATTTTAAAAGAATTGAGTTTGATGATCAGAGCGTTGAAGCCAGCGCTGATTTTCTTTTGAATCAACTGGTGGCCTTGTCGGTCAGCCGAAGCTTATCCGGTTTGGAATCCATGATTGGCATTCCGGGAACCATTGGCGGAGCTGTGGCCGGAAACGCCGGCGCTTATGGCAGCGAAATCGCTAATGTTTTTGAAAAAGCGGAAGTTTTAGATAAAAATTTAGAAAAAAAGATATTAGCTAAAAGCGATATGCAGTTCAGTTACCGCGATAGTCTTATTAAAAAAAACGGCTATATAATTCTTAAAGTTTTTTTAAAACTGCATCAAGGCAATAGAGAAGAATCAATCAAATTAATGAATAAATATGCTCTGGACAGATACCAAAAACACCCGCACCTTCCATCAGCCGGCAGTACTTTTAAAAATATTATTTTGACTGATGAGCTGGTCCAAAAGCTTAAAGAAAAAGATTATGAAATTTCAAAAAAGTTTTATGAATATAAAAAAATCCCGGCCGCCTGGCTTATTGAAAACTTGGGCTTAAGGGGCTATAAAATCGGCTATGCTCAAGTTTCGGAAAAACACGCTAATCATTTGGTAAATACAGGCCAGGCAACTGCCGACGATATGGTCCAGCTGATAAGCTATGTCAAAACAAAAGTCAGAAACGAATTAGGCATTCAGCTGGAAGAAGAAGTAAGGTACGTGGGGTTTTGAAAAAAAATGACGCCGATTCATAAAGAACCGGCGTTTTTTGTTTTTTAGATGTCATCAGATATCATCAAAGAATGGGGAAGTGGATTTCCCTTCAATTATTGACCTGATAACTTCTCCAACAAACGGCGAGACATCTCTAACGATGAATTTATTATAGCCTAAGTCAAGGTATTGCTGATCTATATGTGTCGAATTAGTGGTGACAAGGGCAGTCAGCCAGCCTTTTTCCAAACATTCGGTCAGATTGCGGTAAGTATCCGGAGTCGGGTCGAAGTGCGGCGCAAAGGCATAGATTTTTTGAGCGCCCATTTCGGTTAAATTTTTGGCAGATTGTTTAAGCGTGCCTAAAGTTAGGGCCATATCATCGAAGAGGCCAATTTTTTCGCCGATAATTTTACCAAACTGTTGGTGGAGCGCTATGGCATTTTCAGAACCATGTTGATGTTCCTTTTGAGCAAAAACAAAAGGAACGCCTGTTTGCAGATACTCCTCAACTTTAAGAGCGCGTTTGGTGGAGCTGAAATCTGTGCCGGCAATCTGGTCTATGCCGATTTTTTTAGCAAATTCAATTAGCAGGCGCAGAAAGTAAAAACGTCTTCTACGGTGAGGCGCAAAGTATCCGATATGCCCGGATTGATGCAAGTCAAAGCAGTTGATTGATGTTGGATGCAGACTCCTGATTCGGCGAGCAATCATGGGGGCATTAGGAATATGCCCTGGCCCGTGGTCAACATCATCCTTGGTACAAAACCACGTTGGAATTATGTGAGTTGCCGAGGCGCTGGCGCAGGCCTCGTACATTAATTCTAACTCCTCAACCGGCGAGCCCACACCCCTGTATTGCAAACTGGTAACGATGAAAACTTGCCTGCCCTGGAAAGTTACATCAGCCGGACGGAAGCATTTAGGCTGGCCATTGCCCCAGTTTTTTGTATCGAAAAAAACAGGTTTTACGCCTAAGTATTTAGCTACTTTACTTACTAAAAGTGGATTAGTTCTACCCGAGACAATGGCGAAGCTGCCTCCATTCATGTTTTGCGGATTTGACATCACAACCTCCTTCTCCATTAATTTTTTAAGTACGTCTTCATCCATATGTTAACACTCTAGCAAATATTGTCAAAACGGGCAAAAGTTGCTAGTATGGAGGGTGCTATGAACATCATTATTTACACTAAAAACTTGGAGCTGCCTCCGGGTTTTAAAAAACAAATAGAGGAAAAATTCAATAAGCTGGCTGAATTTACTTCAAAAATCATTTCTTTTAGGGCAGATCTAAGCCACGATTCCAAACACCGCAAAGGCCAGGTCTACCGGGTAGAAGTTAATTTAAACGTCCCTGGCACAATGTTTAGAGTGGTGGAAAATGATTTTGACTTGAGTACCGGCGTTAACAAAGTCAGGGATAAATTGGCCAGGCAGATCACGGAGCATAAAAGGAAGATTGTGGATAGGAAGAGGATTGTGAGGAAGTAATACGGATAACTCGTGGATAATCACTGATAGGTCACAGATTTATCACCGATGAATCACAGATTTTAATATCAGCGCTTCATCAGTGGATATTCGTGATAGATCCGTGTGTCTCCGTGATTTATCCCGCACCTTCCCCGAATACCCCGCAGCTTTCGCCATAGGCGAATCTGCCTTTGGCATGATGCTGCGGGGATGAAGGGGAATTAAATAATTCCTTCCTGCGGGGTCAAATACCCCGCAGGAAGGTGCGGGATT
>JAHISB010000040.1 GCA_018818425.1 Patescibacteria group bacterium | reverse complement strand
CGGCTTTTCTTCTAAAGGCAAGGAATTTGATAAAAAGATTATCGATTTATTGAAGAATAAAAAACATCAGGAAATTTTAACTCTGGACGAAGAATTAATAAAAGACGCCGCTGAATGCGGCTATCGTTCTATTTTAATCCTTCTAGGCATTTTTGATAAGCTAAACTATCAGACAGATATGCTAAGCTACGAATGCCCTTTTGGCGTTGGTTATTTAGTGGCTAATTTAGAGATTGCCTAAAGATAAAAGGTTGTAATAAAAAAATTTCCTCCAAGCGCCGGCGCTTGGAGGCGGTTTAATTCGATTATATGAGTATATTTTTAATTAATCCGCCCCCCGTTCAAAGAGTGGAAAAAGACGACCGACCCGATTATCCTCATATCGGACTTGGGTATTTAGCTTCTGCTTTAAAGAAAAAAGATATTATCTGTGACGTTATTGACGCCAAACTTGAAAGAATTGATATTCCAGAAATAGTAAAAAGAATTATTGACAAAAAAGCGGAGATTATTGGCATCACTGCCATGACCCACGAGATACGTCAGGCCGCCAAGACGGCTCAAGAAATTAAAAAAATAAATCCTCACATCTTTATAATAATTGGAGGGGTTCATGCCACTATTCTTCCTAAAGAAACCCTCGAAACATTACCTGTTTTTGACATGGTTATTTTAAGAGAGGGTGAATATTCTTTTCCTCAAGTCATCCGGGCAATAAAAAATAAAGCTAACTTTAGTGAAATCGAAGGAATTGCCTTTCGTAATAAACAGGAAATAATTTGTACTCCCAATAGAGAATGGATTGCGGATTTAGACAGTCTTGATTTTCCTTTGTGGGATATTTTTCCTAGAGCAAAATCATACCCCCTTCTTACCACACGCGGGTGTCCATTTCAGTGTATTTTTTGCATGCGTCCCTACGGTAACATAGTAAGAGAGCGGTCGGTTGAAAATGTTGTGGAAGAGTTAGAACAAACCGTGACTAAGTTTAAGCCCAAAACGATAAATTTCTATGATGAAACCTTTGGCGTAAACAAGAATCGCGCCTTCGATATAATGAATTCAATTATAAAAAGGGGGTTGCATCAAAAAGTTAAATGGTATGCTTATACTAATGTTAATGTTGCTGATTTTGATTTAATTAAAAAAATGAAGGAAGCGGGCTGTTATATGGTTGGGTTTGGCGCAGAATCAGGTAACGAAAAAATAATTAAAAGAATTAAAAAAAATATTAATCTTGATAAATTAAAACAGTTAGTTGATTATGCTAAAAAATTGGAAATGATCACACAGGCATATTTTATTTTAGGCCACCCGTATGAAAATATTAAAACTGCAAACGACACGATAAATTTTGCCAGCTCTCTAAACAGCAGCTTAACAGCTATCGGTATTATGGTTCCTTATCCAGGTACTCAAATTTATGAAATGGCCGTTAAAGGCGAGGGTGGTTATCGTTTGATATCAAACGATTGGCAAGACTTCAATAAACAAATTGGCAATGCTTTAGAGTTAGATTCATTAACACGGGCAGAACTTGAAAAACTTCAACTTAAAGGATATTTAAAGGTTTATCTGGATAATTTGAGAATATTAGATTTTTTAAAATTTTGTTTTCATTATCGTCGAGAAGGTTTTTCCTTTTTAAAGAAACGGATTCGGGATTTTTTTAGCTGATACCTATCCTTGAAAACACTTTAAAATACTTTTTTGAAAAATCAATTTTTACTTCTCTTGTGGAAAAAAGTTTTGACTTTTTATTAGATAGTGTTATAGTTACGATTATATTCAAAATTATTTATTTTTATGCCTGTTAATAATAAGAAAAATTTGCAAAAAAACGAGAAGAAATCAGATAATCTAAAGGGTAAAGAAGAGCCGCCGAGTCAGGAAATTATTTCTAAGCCAGAAGATTTATTAAAGTTTTTAAAACATGGCTATAAAAAAACAACTGATTTAAAAATAGGCCTGGAATCGGAAAAGTCAGGCATCCATACCGATACTTTAGAGCCCGTTAAATACAGCGGCGCTAAAGGATATAATAAAATACTAGAAAAATTACATGATGAATTGGGCTGGGAAGTTACTCAAAATGAGCGAAAAAATATTTTTGAATTAAAACGCGGCGACAGCAGAATCACCCTTGAAGCAGACGGCAGAATAGAACTTTCCAGCAGGCCCAGAGAATCCCTGCATGATTTAGCTAGGGATTTTAGAATTCATCAAAATGAACTGGTGGAAGTTTCTAAGCTTTTTAATATCGCCTGGCTGGGTATTGGCATGCAGCCCTTCCACGGCCAGGCTAAAATTGAATATGCCCCTAAACCTCGTTATCAATCCTTTTTAAGTTATTTTAAAAATAAAAAAGGCGGGGAAACCATCTTAAAAAAAATTAACGGTATTAACACTAACTATGACTATACCAGTGAAGAGGACGCGGTTAGAAAATTTCAAATCGGCTCAAAAATTGCGCCAATTGTTAATGCCATGTTCGCCTGCTCTCCCTTTATGAATAATGGCGTGGGAAAATATATGTCCCACAGATTATGGTATTTTGGAACATTTGACATTAGAAGATTTCAACTGCCTAAACTAATTTATGAAAAAAATTTTAATTTTGAAAAATGGCTAAACTTTATATTAGAAATTAATATGTTTTATATAGAAAGAGATAACGAAATTATTAAACTTCCCAAAATTAAATTTAAAAAATTTTTAAAGGAGGGCTATAAAAATTATCGCTGCGAATTCAATGATTTTTATTTACACATGAAGGCGGTTTGGACAGAAACCAGGATTAAAGCACACGGCTACACAGAATGGCGCCCTTTCGACAGCTTGCCGCCGGATTTAACCATGTCGACAACCGCCGTAACCAAAGGAATTTTTTACAGCAAAAAAAACATTTTGGATGCTGTTGAAGATTTAGTAAAAAAATGGGATTATTCATTAATAATGAAGCTAAGAAAACTTGCCTACACTAAAGCATTATCGGGAACATTTAATAAAAATGAGAAAATATTAGATTATGCTAAAAAATTGCTGGAGATCGCCACCGAGGGGTTAAAAAATCAAGCAGTTTTTAATGAAGAAAAGCAGGATGAATCAGTTTACCTTGAGCCAATTAAGGAATATGTGATGGTTAAAGGCATGTCGCCGGCGGAATATGCAGTTAAGGAATGGAACAATGGCTGGAAAAAAAATCCGCAAAAGCTTATTGAATGGTGTTCTTTTTAACTATCTTTTCTTGGCTTATTAATTTAAAAAAATATTTCCACCTCTCCCCTTCTTTGGCAAGCTCCTTGGTATCGTTCAGGCATCTTTCGATAAAATTTTTATGATAATCGCGGCAGACTTTAAAAACCGCGCTTTTTTTATGTTTAGGGATACTAAGTTCGGCAATTATTCTTAAAGCCAAATCCTGCCACTGGTAAGCCGGCGGTTTAACGAATTTTCTTTTAATTTCGCTTATTCGCTGGGGAGCATTATTAATTTGCATTTGTTTTAAGGTTATATTAAGATTATAGCAT
>JAHISB010000039.1 GCA_018818425.1 Patescibacteria group bacterium | reverse complement strand
GAAAACATTACATCTGAAATCTTCTTTTGCTAAATTATCACTTTGGTTGATAGACCAATAAATGCTTGTGTTTTTGAAGTAAAATACAATCTTAGAGGATAAATTTTCAACATAATTAACCTAATCATCCCTAATATTCTAATAATAAATTCGGTTCCGCAGTCAACTTTTGCCAGTTGTTTTCACTGGCTGTTTTTAGTTTAAAATACCCGGCCAGCGCCACCATAGCCGCATTATCTTGAGTAAATTCTTTTGATGGATGATAAAAGGTAATACCTAAATTTTCAGTTTTAAGTCTTAAGTTTTCGATTAACGCTTCATTCGCGCTCACCCCGCCGCCAACGATTACTGATTTAACTTTAAACTTTTGAGCCGCTTTGATTGTCTTGGCAACCAGGACTTCTGTGACGGCCTGCTGAAAGCCGGCGCAGATGTCATTGATCATGGCCTGGCTCAAAGAGCCCGAGGGGATTAAATCTTTAAGATAATATTTGACGGCGGTCTTTAAGCCAGAAAAGCTAAAATCTAAATCATCAGAATCTATCATCGGCCTGGGAAAATCAATTTTAGCCGGGTCGCCTTTTTTAGCAAAGTGGCTGACAATCGGCCCGCCCGGATAACCAATGCCCAAAAGCTTGGCCACTTTATCAAAGGCCTCGCCCGCCGCATCATCCCTGGTCCGGCCGATTAATTTATATTGGCCGATTTTCTTGACCAGCGCCATCTCGGTATGCCCGCCAGATACAATCAGACCAATAGCTGGAAATAAAGTTTGGGGTTTGAAGTTTGAGGTTTGAAGTTTGTTTGTTTCTTGCCGATAGGCCCTGAGCCTATCGAAGGGTTGATTGTATCTTGTATCTTGATTTAACAAAAAACTCCACAAATGCGCCTCTAAATGATTAACTCCAATAAGCGGAACGTTCCAAACATAAGACAAAGTCTTGGCAGTCTGCAATCCGACTTGTAACGAAGTTATTAATCCAGGACCTTGAGTAACAGCAATCAAATCCGGTTTTGAGATTTGTCCCCGATTAAATCGGGGATTGGGATTTGAGATTTGTTTGAGATTTGGAATTTGGGATTTGAGATTTGTTTGTATCTTGTTGGTTGTATCTTGTATCTTATAACCCAACGCTTCCTGCAATACCGGAATTATCGATTCAACATGCTGACGCGCCGCCACCTCCGGCACAATCCCGCCATATTTTTGATGTATTTCAATCTGTGATGAAACAATATTGCTCAAAATTTGGATTTTGAGTTTTGAGATTTGCCGACAGGCCCCGAGCGGGCGTAACGAGTCGAGGGGGAATTTGGGATTTGTGATTTGCAGTGTTGCTGCTGCAGTTTCATCACACGATGTTTCTAGGCCTAAGATTTTCATATAAACAATACTAACATATATTGATAAATAAAAAAATCCGCAGCTAACGGAAATCAAATAAACTAAATCGGATTGCTCAACTTTAAGAAAGTGGTCGCAGACTACGAGCGGAGGAGAGTGGTCGGAGTTTCTGAGCGAAGCGAAGAAACGGAGACCACGAGCGAGTTTCAAGCGACAGCTTGAAACGAGTCGAGTGGTGCCCTCGCCAGGAATCGAACCTAGATCCACGGCTTAGAAGGCCGTTGTTCTATCCGTTGAACTACGAGGGCAGATTTTTTTATTGTTAAAGACTTACTTGCCCTGAGCGAGTATAGTGCGGGCCTGCCACGCCAAAGCTCGAGTAAAGCGAGAGCGTAGGCTGGTCGGCCTCTGGCCGAAACTACGAGGGCAAATCTGACTTGCCGAAGATAGGTTAGTGTCGAGGCAACTGGGCTTCGGTCCTTTTGCCTGGACTTGGCTTCCACCTATTGGCTCTTTCAGTTCCATGAGTTTCTGTTCTTGTTAATTCTTTGTCTCCTGATACTTCATGAAAGCAACTGCCGCATAAATTACCGTGGACAGCCGGTTTTTCTTTGCACCTCTGGCATATCACTTCCCCTTCGGTTGTCTGGTTTAAAAATTCTTGTGATTTCATAAAATTTTTATTAAACATCAATTTATCATAACATTCTTTTAAAGTCAACCCTCACCACTACACCCTACTCACTACACCCTACCCTCTCTTCTTCCCATGAAACGCCTTATGAACATCGCGGAGCTGCTGATTAGTGATATGGGTATAAATCTGGGTGGTGGTGATTGAGGAGTGGCCCAGCATGGACTGGACCGAACGAATGTCGGCGCCGTTCATCAATAAATCCGTAGCGTATGAGTGGCGCAAGGTGTGCGGCGTGACTTTTTTGGTAAGGCCGGCAGTCCAGGCATATTTTTGGACTAAACGCTGAATGGAACGCGGCGTTAAATTATTTGATTTTTGATCTCCCGATGAGCCTCTTTTTTTACCGGCCCTGTCATGGCTGACGAACAGCGCCGGGTCCATATCATGGCGTTTATTTAAATACTGCTTAAGCCAATGCTTGGCCTGATTGGATAAAAAAACAATGCGCGGCCTGTCGCCCTTGCCCCTGATGGTAAATTCATCCTTTTTTAAATTGATGGAATCGATTTTTAGATTAGCCAGCTCTGATACGCGAAGGCCGGTGGAAAAAAGAAGTTCTAAGATAGCTTTATCTCTTAGCTTGATGATCTCCGGAGTTTTTTGTTTAAACGGCGCTTCCAGGATTCTTTCTAAATCACTGCCCTCCAAAAACTCCACCGTTCTCTCGCCAACTTTCGCCAGTTCTAATTTCTCCGGAGCTAGCGCTTTAATGTCACGCTTGGCTAAATACTTTAAGAATGACCGCAGGGCAATGATATGATAATTTTGGGTGGATTTGCTTAAAGTCTTTTCTGACTGATGGCCGACTTTCAAACGGTTCAAGTACAGCCGAAATTGGCGGACATTTTCTAAAATTATTTGCGAAGAGCTGGTGATTTTGGCAAAATTAAAAAACCGCTTTAGATAAAAATCGTAATTTCTGACCGTCAGCTGGCTGCGGTTTTTTTCTATTTCTAAGTATTCCAGAAATTCTGTAAGCAATTTTTCAATTTGATTGGGCATTATATAGATAATAGAATATTAAGTGTAGAATGTAGAAAAAACTATTTTCTACTCACTACTTACTACATACTACTCCCTACAACCTACTTCCTAATAATACCACATTGTGTCGCAAAATAAAAACATAAAATACAGAAGATAAGGCCTGTTCGGGGCATCTATGATTTTGACAAAACTGACAGCTTAATGCTTAAATAAAAAATTTACCACTTCTCCGTCTTGAATCTGATAGTTCTTGCCTTCAGTTCTCATTAGGCCTTGTTTTTTGGCTAAAACTTCGCTGCCGGCTTTAATTAAATCAGCCCAGTTAATCACCTCGGCTTTGATAAAGCCCTGCTCAAAATCGGTGTGGATTTTGCCGGCGGCCTGGGGAGCATATGTTCCTTTGGCCACTGTCCAGGCATGCGCCTCTTTAGGCCCGGCGGTAAAAAAAGTTATTAAATTAAGAAGATTGTAAGAATGTAAGATTAATTTATCCAGCCCGGTGTGTTTTATGCCGGCGGAGTCTAAATATTCCTTAATTTCTTTATCAGAAAGCGAAGTTAGTTCTGCTTCGAGCTTGGCGCAAATCGCCAGATATGGTTCTTTAGCGCCAGAAATTGGTTTATTGATTTCAGATTCCGCAATATTATAAACATAAAGAATCGGTTTGTAAGTTAAAAGCGTAAGTTCTTTAATAAAACGAATATCCTCGTCTGGGACATTTAAATTGATGGCAAATTTTTCATCTTCTAATATTTTTTTTAGTTGTTTTAGTATTTCAATATTTTTCAGTAAAGTTTTATTAGATGGTCCCTTGCTTTGTTTTTCTAAATTATCTAACCGCTTATTTACAGTTTCCAAGTCAGCCAAAATTAATTCCAAATTTATTGTTTTGATGTCGTCTTGGGGATCAATTTTGCCATGGACATGGATAATATCATCGCTTTTAAAATCTCTAACCACTTCCACTATGGCATCAACCTCTCTGATGTGCGATAAAAATTTATTGCCCAGGCCCTCGCCCTCGGCCGCGCCTTTAACCAAACCGGCAATATCAACAAACTCTATAGCAGTCGGCACTGCCTTTGGCGAGTTATAAAGCTTGGCCAGCTTGTCTAATCTTTCATCCGGAACGGCAACTACACCCACGTTGGGTTCAATGGTGCAAAAAGGGTAATTAGAAACATCAACCTGCTTTTTAGTCAGCGCTGTAAATAAGGTTGATTTGCCTACATTGGGCAAACCGATAATGCCGATAGAGAAACTCATAGGTTAATTGATTAATAGTGTAATTGATTATTGTAACTTTGGCAATGTATTTGACACGCCTCCGCGTCAAGCCCCAATGCTTGGTATTGGAGAAGGATAGCGGAGTTAAGAACGAACATCAAAATAATTAAAGCGTTGCTACGGCGTGCGAGACGTGGTTCTATCCATCTTTCAAATAATAAACAAACTCCGATGCTTGCCTGCCCGACGAAGCCTTGGCGCAGGCGGGGCATCGGAGTACTCCTATTTTCTTGACAAAATTTTTGGCAAGTGTAAAGTAAAAAGTAGTAAACCATAAGTCAATAAATTAAATAGTCCCAGCCAAAGGCTGGTCCGCCCATGGCGGAAAATAATCAAATAATATATGGCAGAACAATTAATCGGCCAAGTTACTCATTACTTTAACAAAATCGGCGTGGCCGTGGTTTTAGTGGCTAAAGGAGAACTGGCTGTTGGCGATATGATTAAATTCAAAAACGCGGACCAGGAATTTCAGCAAATAGTCGGCTCCCTAGAAGTAGATAAACAGCCCGTAGGCAAAATCGGCGAAGGCGAAGAAGCCGGCCTAAAAGTAGATGAGCTGGTCAAGCAGGGCTGGCAGGTTTATAAAGTAGTTGAGTAGGTCTATAATTAAATCAACTTTCCGCTAAAAATAGTCGAGAGGTGTTTTTAATCTTAATAATAAGGAGAGTAACATGGCTAAAACCGAAAAATGTCCGGCTTGCGGAGGGAGCGGGAAAGCGTGGGGTCATGCCTGCCAAAATTGCGAGGGAACCGGCAGGATTCTAACTGCGGAAGCAGTAATGAATAGATTATCTGAAGAGATCAGAAAAAAGAAGAAGAAGAAAAATAAGAAAAGACAGTAGAAGTGTTAATACAACTTTTTTCATGCTGATATGGCAAGTAGCGGAATAAGATTTTAAATCGGATTCCATACGAGCCATATAGCGCCGGCCCGGGCAAGTTTAAAGCCCGGGTCTTTTTTATTCAAAAAGCCTTGCTTTGTATAATAAAAGTAGCGACGCAATCCCCGATTGAACCGGGGATCTCGTCGCTACTTTTTGAGTTATTTTAATTTAGAATTTCTTTCTAAAACCGCCTCGTCTTCGGGGATCGTTATGGTTAGTGTGGCCGCGGGAGTTGCGGTTGCCGTCCTTAAAATCTCTGCCCCTTGATTCGATATAATCCTTGGGTTTTTCTAAAAGCTCTTTGCGGGAAAGGCCGATTCTGTCTCTTTCTTTGTCCACTTCCATAACTTTAACTTTAACAGTATCGCCGACATTCAAAACATCGGTAACTTTATTGACATGCTCCCAGGCCAGATTAGAAATATGAACCATGCCGTCGCGCCCAGGCAGTATTTCCACAATGGCGCCGATTTCATCGCCGTTATTCTGGCCCCTGATTATTTGAGTGACGGTGCCTTCGTATTCTTCGCCGACCTCGATCTCTTTAGTCAGCATTTCTATCCAGTCAATAGCTTTTTTAGAGCCGGCTTCGGTAACGGCCGTGACAAAAACAGTGCCATCCTGTTCAATATCAATCTCCACATCGCACTCATCAATGATTTTATTGATAATCTTGCCGCCAGGTCCGATAACATCGCGAATTTTATCCGGATCAATATGCAAAGTAGTTATTCTTGGCGCATAAGGCGAAAGTTCTTTACGGGGTTCTGGAATGGCCTGTTTCATTACTTCAAGAATTTTCAGCCTGGCTTCCCTGGCCTTAATTAGAGTTTCCTGGCAGATTGCTGAACTAATGCCACCAAGCTTAATATCTAATTGAATAGCTGTAATGCCTTCTGTGGTGCCGGACACTTTAAAGTCCATATCAAAGGCATGATCCTCAATGCCCTGAATATCCGTTAAAATAATAAATTTTGACCTGTTGTTAGGATCGGTGACCAAGCCCATGGCAATGCCGGCCACTGGCGCGGCAATAGGCACGCCGGCATCCATCAATGATAAAGTTGAACCGCAAACCGAGGCCTGCGAAGAGGAGCCGTTGGAACTTAAAACTTCCGAAACTACTCTGATAGTATAAGGGAAGTCTTCTTTGCTCGGCAGAACCGGTATCAGGGCTTTTTCCGCCAGAGCGCCGTGGCCAATATCTCTGCGGGAAGGCCCTCGTAATGGCTTTACCTCTCCAACAGAAAAGCCGGGAAAATTATAATGATGCATGTAGCGCTTTTTACCTTCTTCTTCCATGCTTTCCAAGTACTGTTCGGCGCCGGGTGCGCCCAAAGTGACAATCGAAAGGACCTGGGTCTCGCCCCTGTTAAAAAGGCCCGAACCGTGAACCCTGGGCAGTACCGCCACTTCGGAAGACAGCGGCCTTATTTCGTCAAATTTTCTGCCGTCTGTCCTTTGGCCTTTTTCCAAAACCATTCTGCGGGCCGCTTCGCCAAGGTATTCATCAATCATAGCCACGCCCTTGGCGCGGGCATCTTTAGAAACTTCGCTGTCGGCTTTAAGAATTTCATTAACTTCATCTTTTAATTTCTGGATGTTTTCCTTGGTTTTAGCTTTGTCAGCGGAGAAAATATCACCGATTTGGTGAAGAATATGTCCTTCAATTTTATTTTTAATTATTTCTCTCGCCTGTATTTCTTCTGTGGATTCTTCGGACATAAATTTTTCTACGCCTGCTTTCTTTTCAACCTCTTTAATGAATTTTACCAGCTTGTTAAGATGTTTAAGGCTAAAAGCAATGGCCTCGGCAATCACTTCTTCTTTAGTCTGGTTGGCGGCCGTTTCTATCATCACCACTTCATCTTCCGCGCCGGCCAAAAACAGATCGAAATCGGATTTTTCCCTGGCATCGTAGCTGCCGTTTAAAACCCACTCGCCGTTTATTTGGCCGACCCTAATAGCGCCGACCGGCCCGCTCCAGGGAATCGGCGAAATAGCCAGAGCCGTGGAAGCGGCAATTAAAGCGGGAATATCCGCATCGTTTTCTCCGTCAACGGCCAGAACCGTTACCACCACCTGAACGTCTTTGCGGTTAGTTTCCTTAAATAGCGGCCTTATCGACCTGTCAATGATTCTGGCGGTAAGGATAGCTTCGTCGGTAGCCCGGCCTTCCCGCTTTATCCACCTGGAGCCCTTAATTTTTCCGGCCGCATAAAGCTTTTCTTCGTAATCCACCATTAAAGGGAAATAATCAATGCCTTCCCGGGGCTCAACGCCGGTTACGGCCGTAGCTAAAACCACTGTCTCGCCATATTGGACAGTGCAGGAGCCGTGGGCCTGATTGGCTAATTTGCCAATTTCAATTTTAAGAGTTTTGCCAGCAAACTCCATTTCGAAGTTCTGAATTTTTTTCATAAATATTCCTTTCTTGCTGACAATCAGACTCCAGACTTTTTTTAAAAAAAGCCTAATTGTCCGAATGCCAGCCGTTACTTTATTAATTGTTTAAATTATAAATCAATCAATTACACCATTATTTAATTTTCAATAAAAACCTGTTCCGATCCTGCGAAAGATCGGTAAAATCGTCGGCTACTTCTCTAAGCGATTTAGATGAGCTTTCGCCGAAGGCAATTACCTCTAACTGGAGTCCGTGGTTTTGCAAATATTCAACCATGGGTACGTAGTCGCCGTCGCCGGAAACCAGAATAACTACATCCAGCCGGGGAGAAAGCTTAATGGCGTCCATGGCAATGCCAACGTCCCAATCGGCTTTTTTGGCGCCGCCGGGAAATATCTGCAAATCTTTGGTTTTAACCTTAAAGCCGGATTTTCCCAGAGCGTCAAAAAAACTAGCTTCCTCTTTAGTGGGAGAAGTTATGACATAAGCAACGGCTGTTATCAATTTCCGGCCGGCAATTGCCTGTTTTAAAACCTCTTTAAAATTCACCCGGCTGTTATAAATGTTGCGGGCCGAATGATACATATTTTGGGCGTCGACGAAAACGCCTATTCTTTGGTCTGGATGTTTAATCATAGGAACATGCGAACATTGGAGCATGAGAACATGGGAGCATTTGATCACATGCTCTAATGCTCTAGTGTTCTGATGCTCTAGCGCTTTAGTGTTTTAATGCTATAAATTATTCCTCTGTTGTTTGTTTATCAGATTCTGTTTCCTCCCTCTCTGTCGGCAGCGGTTCCAGCTCGTCTTCTATCTCTTTACGCTTAGTAATTTTAATCTTTAACCTTTTGACTATTGTATCAAAACTTTCCAGGTTCTCTTTTTCCAAATATCTAAGCAGTCTTTTTCTTAAAGAAACTTTTCTGATTAAACCCCGCCTTGAGGAATAATCCTTTTTGTGCCCTTTTAAGTGTTCGGTTAACTCTTTGATCTCTTCGGTTAAAATAGCAATTTGGATCTCCGGGGAACCGGTATCGTTAGCGTGGGTTTTAAATTTTTGAATTAATTGCTGTTTCTTTTTTTTGTCTAACATTATTGTGGCTTTCTATCACGACACCCAAGTTATAGTCGGCTAGACTCATCTATAACCGAGATATCGTTAAATAATTAAGGATTGAGGAATGAGGATTCAGTTGGATATAATGATTAGAAGATAGCATATTACAAGGCAAGTGTCAATAATTTGGATAATTTGGCTAATGTGCTGGATTCAAGCTCCTAACGCAATTTTGTGACCAGTAGTTAGTTCGTAAAAATGTTCAGATGGAGTGTAAAATCCTAAAGCTTTTCTGGGCCTAGAATTTAGCCTTCTTTCAGCCTCACGGATTGCGGTTATTGGCACGG
>JAHISB010000038.1 GCA_018818425.1 Patescibacteria group bacterium | reverse complement strand
CTAAGTTCGGCAATTATTCTTAAAGCCAAATCCTGCCACTGGTAAGCCGGCGGTTTAACGAATTTTCTTTTAATTTCGCTTATTCGCTGGGGAGCATTATTAATTTGCATTTGTTTTAAGGTTATATTAAGATTATAGCATATGTTTGAAATAATTGAATATCCTAATAAATTATTAAGGAAAAAAAGCGGAAATATTAAGCAGATCAGCAGTAAAGAAGTACAACAATTTATCCCCGAACTTATAGAGACAATGATAAAAAAGGACGGTTTGGGACTGGCTGCGCCCCAGGTAGGTAAAAATATTAATATTATTGCTGTAAGAATGGATAGCGGTTCCCATGTATTTATTAACCCCGCAATATTATGGAAGAACTGGTTTAAAAAAAATGTGATTGAAGAGGGCTGTCTTTCTTTTCCGGGAATTTTTGGCCTAATAAAAAGACCGCGAACAATTTGGATTAAATATTATCAGCCCGATGGAAAGTTAAAAATTGTCAAACTTAGCGGTTTAAGTTCGGTTATCTTTCAGCATGAAATTGACCATCTTAGGGGCATTTTATTTATTGATAAAATTTTTAAATATATTAAGGGCGAGGATATAATAAAGGAACTTAAACAAAATGCAGGCAAAGAATAAGTCCGCCAAAGGCGCCTGCCCGCCAGTTCCTAAATACGGCAGGCGGGGATCCGCCTCGGGCGGAAAAAGTAAAATTATATTTTTTGGAACTTCGGAATTTGCTGTTCCTTCGCTTAAAGCCCTTCTACAAGAAGGGTATCATGTTGTTTTAGTTGTAACGATGCCGGATAAGCCGGCCGGCCGAAAACAAATTTTAACTCCTTCCGCAATTAAGGTTGAAGCTCAAAAATTGAAATTGGAAGTTGTCGATAATTTAAAAGATTTAAAATTTCCCTCGGCTTCGCTTGGGACAGGTAAGATTAAAGAAATAAATCCGGCTATAGGCATAGTAGCGGCCTATGGAAAAATTATTCCTAAAAATATTATTGATTCATTTCTTGATGGCTGTATAAATATCCACCCATCGTTATTGCCAAAATACCGCGGCCCTTCCCCTATTCAGTCGGCTATATTAAATGGCGATAAGAAAACTGGGGTAACAATTATTAAGCTTGATGAAAAAATGGATCATGGAGATCGTATATCCTGTATCTTATATCCTGTATCATCCAGCGATACTTATGAAAGCTTGTCTAAAAAGTTGGCTGATGAAGGAGCTAAGCTATTAGTCAAAACTTTGCCTGATTATTTTTCAAAAAAGATTAAATTAGAACCGCAGAATGACAGCCAGGCAACCTTTACTAAAATTTTAAAGCGGGAAGACGGGAAAATTGACTGGCATAAATCTGCCAAAGAGATTGAACGCCAAATTCGCGCTTATTATCCCTGGCCCGGAAGCTATTCGCTATTCGAAAATCGAAAATCGCAAGTCGTTAAAGTAAAAATATTATCAGCCCAATCAACTAATGATCAATTTTCAGCAAAGCCCGGGTCTTTTCAAACAAAAAACGGACAGTTGTATATTCAATGCCATAAAGGTTCATTATTGATTAATAGACTTCAACCGGAAGGTAAAAAAGAAATGACTGATAAAGAATTTATCAATGGCTATTTAACTTAGAAACTCGTTAGTATTAGCATCTGATAATAATTAAACACAGCCCCTTGTAAAAGAGGCTGTGTTTATTTTGTAATTCTAGCTTTTATTTGCCGCTTGTCCAACTAATGCTGTTTTGATAATCGTTTAAACTTTCTCCGGCAGTATAGCTGTCTAAACTGGCGGCCGATAAGTAATACTGTGTCTGGAAGCCGTTCGAAACAAGGCCGTTAGCAGTAATTAGACGTTTTTGACTGCCATTAATGTAATAAAGGTTATTACTGGAGGTTTCTTTAACAACAGAGCCGGTTGGATAGGTAGCTTCGCTGATAGAATCGCCTACGGCATAGTTGCCGAACAGATAGTTAGGCACCGGATTAATCTTCTGTTCCCAATTGCTGCCGTATAAACTGGCGGCTGTTTCAGCTGTTTCGATCCAATGGATGGCTTCTCCTGGTTTAACCGCATAGATGTGCGGGTCATCAACAATCATATTGCCATTGTAATCGTAAGTAACAAACTGAACCAGTTTAGTGCCCTGCCTGACCGTTACATTTCCGCCCAGAGTAAAGCTGATCATTTGAGCGATGCTGACTGTAATAACATCATTAAAGTCGTTGTACCAGGTGTAATAAACTTTATCATCCGGGAAGGTGTATCTTTTACCGTCATGTCCCAGATAATAAACAGCGGTGCTGGCAGATGTTTTAATCAGAGAGCCGGGCGGAGCAGTGGTGGTTTTACCCTGGAGAATAAACTTGGTAAGGTGTTCTACCGTAGCGGTAGCGATATTATTAACGGCATCAACTGTAGTGGATAAATCGGTCCATTCACCGGTTTCTTCGTTCCAATAACTTGCTACCAAGGTGCTTTCGTCAAAATTAGCTATTTGCGCATCGGTATAGTTAAAGGTTAGCTCACTGGCAGAACCGAGTTGAGTTATAGCTCCCCCGCTTACAGCCTGGGCCGTAATATTATAGACCTGCGAAGCAACAGCCGCATAACCAGCGCTGGGCTGGGCATAATTAGCTTGCGGAGTAATAGTAACCGAAGCATCGGCAGAAACAGCGCCGCTGGCTAATGACAAAGACACGCTATTATCGCCTAAAGACGCTTCACCGCCTTCGGAACTGACACTGGCCGTTACCGGATCGGCTAAAGTAACTTCGCCGCCGCCGCTGGACTGTGAATCAGCTGGTGAGGTGGTAGTAGCGCCTTCAGCGCCAGTATCAGGCGCGCCGCCTCCGCCGCCTCCGCCGCCGCCTGTGGTTCCGCCGCCAGGCGTAGTGCCGCCGCTACTAGCACAGCTTCCGCTGGGCGTTACCGTAACGGTGTAAGTTTCTGTCGCGCCAGCTGCCACCACAATTAAAAGGGTGGACTGGTAATTCTCACAATTTTCGGTAATGGTCATGTAAGTGGCGTTGTTTCCGGTATAACTAAAATCCTTTCTATCCGGCGAAGCCAGCGAAATAATGGAATTAGCCGAAGCCGTAAATTGAACATTGGCAGTATTTACAGTGAAGGAATCAAAAGTAGAGGCAGTATCAATAGTATAGGTAAGGCCGTCACTAAGCGTAAAATAAGAAGTCTGCGGGAAAGTAACATCATTAGCTGCCATAGCAAAGCTGGGTAAAGCAACTAAAACTGCTAGAACTATTATGAATTTTTTCATCATAGTTTCTTTACTAAGTTAACTTAAATTAACTGTTTCTATTAATCCATACAGCTAGTTGAACTTGTTCCCCAGTGTCCGTTATTCAGTACCCAGAGGTACCAAATTGTATCATCTGGTTGAGTCACTGCAAAGCAAGGTTGAACTAATCGGACAAGGGTCGTAGCAGGTGTACCTACATTACCTATTAAGAAGGAACCGCCAATATCAATATTACCATCTAATTCTACATTGCCTTCAACATAGATGTCATCATTGTTAAAGGTTGAACTAGGCACACCACCTTCACCTACTCTTAGGTTACCACCATTCATAACTTGGAAATCTTGAGAAACAGTAGTGCTAGGAGCAGTTATGGCCACAGTGCCGTTAGTTGAATTAGCAATAGTTTCAGCGTTCTGCAAGATGATATTTCCGCCGGCAGTGATTGTGCTTTCAGTTGCAAAAGCTCCTGTTGAAGCAGTGGTAGTGGCATAACCGTTAAAGTAAGTATTGCCATCAAGTCTGATATTGCCGTCGACTTCTAATGTGCCTTCTACAAAGACATCATCATCGTTAAAGGTAAGATTTGGCGTAGAACCTGCGCCAACTCTTAAGTTACCGCCGTTTAAGACTTGGAAATCTTGAGAAACAGTGGTGCTGGCAGCGGTTATGGCAAT
>JAHISB010000037.1 GCA_018818425.1 Patescibacteria group bacterium | reverse complement strand
GTTATTCACCCCGCCCGGGGCGGGGTCCAGGCCTCCAATATAATCCATTTTTTAAATAAGAGGTTTGTCTGGCTTCGCCAGATCCCGCGAAGCGGGACAAAACCGTTATTCACCCCGCCCGGGGCGGGGTCCAGGCCTCCATTAATTAGCAAATACATTGTTATATGACAACCTTCTACGATCATCAAAAATTAGAGCAGAAATGGCAGAAGAAATGGCAAAAGGAGAAGCTCAACCTCGCTGACGATAAATCCAAAAAACCCAAGAAGTATGTTTTAGATATGTATCCTTATCCGTCGGGCGAGGGTTTGCATGTGGGCCATGTTGAATCATATACAGCTACCGATATTATCAGCCGGTATTTAAGGATGAAGGGCTACAATGTTCTGTATCCGCAGGGCTTTGACGCCTTTGGTCTGCCAGCGGAAAACTATGCCATCAAGACAGGCGTTCATCCAGCAGAAACTACTCGTCAGGCTATCAAGAATTTTAAATGTCAGCTGAATTCGCTGGGCATGTCTTATGATTGGTCCAGAGAAGTAGTAACCTCGGATCCAAATTATTACCAATGGACCCAGTGGCTTTTCCTTCAATTATATAAAAAGGGCTTAGCTTATAAAAAGAAGGCGCCGGTCAACTGGTGCGAGAGTTGTCAGACTGTTCTGGCTAATGAACAGGTCGTTAATGGTCTTTGTGAACGTTGTGAATCAGAAGTTGTTCAAAAAGATTTAGAGCAGTGGTTTTTTAAGGTTACTGCTTATGCCGAAGAGCTTTTAAATAAAATTGAGGAAATGGATTGGCCCGAGCCATTAAAGCATGCTCAAAAAAATTGGATCGGGAGATCGGAAGGAGCATTGATCAAATTCCAAATTCCAAATTCCAAATCCCAAATAAATTCAAAATTCAAAATTCCTACCTGCCGGCAGGCACGGCAAAATTCAAAACATTTTATTGAGGTATTTACCACAAGGCCGGATACATTATTTGGAGCGACGTATCTGGTGGCGGCGCCGGAGCATCCACTAATCGAAGACTTAAAACTTAAGACTGAAAACTGGAGCGAGGTCAAAAAATACATTCAAAAATCAAAGACCAAGAGTCAATTAGAAAGAACAGATCTGGCCAAAGAAAAAACAGGTGTGGAACTCAAGGGAGTCAAAGCCATCAATCCGGCCAATAAAAAAGAGATTCCCGTCTGGATTGCCGATTATGTAATGATGGGTTATGGAACAGGAGCGATTATGGCTGTGCCGGCGCATGATGAAAGGGATTGGGAGTTTGCGAAGAAATATAATCTCAAAATATTTTGTGTCATTGAGCCAGAGATATCCATGGACTTTGATCCATCAAAAATAACTCCAAAACAATTTTTTAAAAGCATTGAGCCATATCAAGAAGAACGAGAAAAAATTAGAAGAGGAGAAATCGTATTTTCTGGCGAAGGCATTATAATCAATTCAGAAAAATTCAACGGACTTAAATCAGAACAAGCGCGCGATAAAATCACTAAGTTCGTCAAAGGTCAAAAACAAACTCAATATAAAATCCGCGACTGGCTAATATCTCGCCAACGCTACTGGGGCGCGCCGATACCCATTATCTATTGCGATAAGTGTGGTATTGTCCCGGTCCCGGAAAAAGATCTGCCGGTCAAACTCCCGCAAGACGTTGATTTTAAGCCGACCGGCGAATCACCCTTAGCTTTGTCAAAAACATTCCATAAAGTCAAATGCCCAAAGTGCGGAGCGTCAGCTAGGCGTGAGTCGGATACTATGGATACGTTCGTCTGTTCATCGTGGTACTTTTTAAGATACGCTGACCCAAAGAATCAAAAAGAAATTTTCAGTAAAAAGCTGATTAAAAAATGGCTGCCGGTTGATTTGTATATCGGCGGCATGGAGCATGCGGTCGGCCATTTAATTTATGCGCGGTTTGTCACCAAAGTTTTAAGAGACCTTGGCTATCTGGATTTTGGCGAACCGTTTTTAAAAATCAGGAACCAGGGAATTATTTTAGCAGAAGACAGCAGGAAAATGTCCAAGCGCTGGGGCAATGTCATAAATCCCGATGATGTTGTAGAAGAGTATGGCGCCGATGCTCTAAGAATGTACGAAATGTTTATGGGACCGCTGGAGGATGCTAAGCCGTGGAGCCAGAATGGAATTATTGGGATCAGAAGGTTTTTGGAGAAGGTCTATAAATATATTACAAGATACAAGGAACAACCCACCCGCTTCGACCGCGAAGCGAGGCGAGCAAGTAACAAACAAATCCCAAATCCCACCCTCGATTTAATCGGGGGCCAAACAAATTCCAAATTACAAAATTCAAACTTTGAAGTTGAGCGTCAGTTGCATAAAACCATAAAAAAAGTTACCAAAGATATTGAAAGTTTGCATTTTAATACAGCCGTCAGCGCGATGATGATATTTATCAATGAAGTAACCGGTAATCAGAAACTGGCAACTAAGGAAATTATTGAGAAATTCCTAATTACTCTTTCACCCTTTGCGCCTCATCTATCAGAGGAATTATGGTCCTCCTTCGCTAAAGCTTCGGAGGACAAGGAGAGTAAATATCATAGTTCTATCTTTAATCAACAATGGCCGGAGTATGATAAAAAACTGGTGGTTGATGAGGAAGTAACCATTGCCATTCAAATCAACGGCAAGCTTAGGGAGACAATCAAAGTTGCCAGGGGAATTGGTGAAAAAGATTTAAAACTGAAAATTGAAAATTTGGATAAAATTCAAAAATATATTGAAGGCAAAGAAGTTAAAAAGTTTATTTATATTAAAGATAAGCTGGTGAATATCGTTGTTTAACTTAGTTCTGTTCGCGGTCAGCGGTTGTCAGCGTAAGTCAGCGATTTTACTAAATTTAAATATCTAGCGCTGACATTCGCGAACTTGCGCGAACCGCTGATAAGTTATTAATGTTTTATGTCCATATATTCCAATTACAAACAAAAAAACATTCTATCGCCCGGTTTATCTTCGCTGTACACTTCGCGGGCCATTGTTTTAATAGCCAGCGGTTTTTTAGGATTGTTTTTGCCGGTTTTTCTGCTGATTCAGTATAAAGATTTAAAGACCACTATTTTGTTTTATTTAATATCCTGGTTTTTATATTTAATGCTGGTGGCTCCGGGAGCTAAACTGATGAATGTTTTCGGTTTGAAAAGAGTTTTTATCGCCTCGCTGCCGTTTTTGGCTCTTTTTTACGGTTCTCTTTATTTTTTTGAAAAAGACATCTGGCTGTTTACGATTTTAGCCATTGTGACTCTGACTTTTTACAGAATGTGCTACTGGGTGCCTTATCATACCGAAATGGCCAAACTTTCCGAAAAAAAGAACCGCGGCAAGCAGATGAGCTTGTTAAGCTCTTTTTCATCTTTTTTTGGCATTATTATTCCCGTTGTTTCGGGTTTTTTGATAACCCAGTTCGGCTTTCAGCCGGTTTTTATTATTGTTATTATTCTGGTTTTAACCGCCATGATTCCCTTGAATTTTCTTCCCCAGCTTAATGAAAAATTCAGCTGGAGCTACGGCCGGACCTGGTCAGAATTTTTTAGCGGAAAAAACAGAAAAATGATGATTGCTTATATGGCCGACGGCGCGGAAAACTGGATTGGCGGCGTGCTCTGGCCGATTTTTATCTGGCAGCTTTTGGAAGGAAAATATTTAACCGTCGGCATAGTTACCTCGGCCATTACTTTAGTCGCAGTTGTTTTTAAATTAATCATGGGCGATTACACCGATAAGTTCAGCAAAAGAAAATTGATGCGAGCGGGCTCGGTTCTTTATTCGGCCGGCTGGATTGTTAAAATGTTTATCACCACCGCTTTTCAGATATTTTTGGCTTCCACCTACCATAATTTCGCTTTGATAATTTTAAGGACCCCTTTCGACGCTTTGGTTTACGAAAAAGCGGCGGACAGCGGCCACTATGTCGATGAATATTCAACTTTAAGGGAAATGTATCATCAAACCGGCCGGATTACGGTGATTGTGGCCGTGTTAATTCTATTAAATTATTTGCCGCTCAATTTAACTTTCTTTTTAGCGGCCATGGCTTCGCTTTTAGTTAATTTACTGCCTAAACAAGGCCTGTATGAAAAAACTGGAATTAGATAAAAAAAATCAAAAGTCAGCCATAAATCTGGCAGTCAGGATTTTAAAGAACGGGGGAGTTATTGTTTATCCCACAGAAACGGCCTATGGTTTGGGGGCTGATTTTTTTAATCCTCGGGCAATAAAAAAAGTTTACCGGATAAAAGGCAGAAATTTTAAAAAGCCGTTGTCCGTTATTGTCAGCAGTTTTGTTATGGCGAAAAGAATCGTAAAGTTTAATCAGAAATCATTACAATTAGCTCGGAAATATTGGCCGGGAGCATTGACTTTAATTTTGAATGTTGAATTTCGAATTTCGAATCAAAATCGAATTTCAAATTTCGAAATTAAAAATTCAAAATTAGAAATTATTAATTATAAAACATTGGGTCTAAGAGTTTCTTCAAACAAACTGGCCATGGCCATTGTCAGAAAATTTGGCAGACCTATTACCGCCACCAGCGCTAATATCTCGGGCAGGGGCGAGTGTTATTCGGCAGCCGAGATTATTAATCAGTTCAAAAATAAAAAGCATCAGCCGGATTTGTTGATTGATGCAGGAGCGTTGCCAAAGAGGAAGGTGTCAACAGTCATCAAAGTAAGTAATGGAAAGGTTGAAGTTCTTAGAAAAGGAGCCATTAAGTTTAAATAAAAATTTTGCTTGCCCTGTCATTGCGAGGACACCGAGCGAGCATAGCGAGTCGAAGTGGACGAAGCAATCCCATTATTTTTCAGAAATACATTGGGATTGCCACACCCCGCCAAAGGCGGGGCTCGCAATGACATTTAAGGCAAAATTTTTACCAGTTTTATGGATTTATTATTTCAAACAAAATTTTTCATCAAAAAAACAGGGCTCAAACCGGACAAATTAAAGGGCCAGAATTTTTGCGTTGACGAAGAAGTAATTAAGGAAATGGTTAGAGTCGCTCAAGTTTCTAATAAAGATATGGTGTTAGAAGTTGGGCCGGGGTTTGGCTTTTTAACCGCCGAGCTTCTAAAGAAAGCCAAACAAGTGATGGCCGTTGAATTGGAGAAGAAACTAATCGGGGTTCTTAAGAGGTTAGAGAAAGTTCATCAGAATTTGGAAGTAGTTGAAGGAGATATCTTTAAAATTCCAAATTACAAATTTAAAAATAGTTATAAGATAGTCTCCAATTTGCCCTATTCAATCACCTCCGCTTTTTTAAAAAAGTTTTTAACAGCAGACAATAAACCTCAAGCCATGACGTTGTTGATCCAAAAGGAAGTGGCCGAACGAATCTGCGCCAAGCCCGGCCAGATGAGCCGGCTGGCGCTATCGGTTCAGCTTTACGGCCGGCCTCAAATCATCAAAATAGTTTCTCCAGAGAGCTTTTGGCCGCAGCCCAAAGTCGCATCAGCCATTTTACAAATAGACAACATCATGGCTTTCCCTTATGCGGACCGGCTGGCTGAAAAAGATTTTTGGAGAATAGTCAGGAGCGGCTTTTGCTCCAAAAGGAAACAGCTTCATAATAATTTAGCCGGCAGTTTGCAGCTTCCGGCAGATAAAGTGAAACAAATTTTGTTAAAGCTTAGCCTTGATCCGAAGATTAGAGCCCAAGAGCTTTCTATCAATAATTGGGTGGAGTTAAGTTGCTATGTTGCTAAGTTGCTATGTTGATTTATCAAATATGCCAACATGCTAACTTACTAACTTAGAAACTTACCAACTTATTCCCATTGACGGCCAATAAAGAATCTTGTTATAATAAATTAAGTTTATCCCGCACCACAAAGCCATGAGCGCTACATTTGTGATACCTTATGCGGCGTCTCATAAGCTCAAGCTCATTGGGTAAAATAATTAAGAAAGACCCAAAAGGCAATAACTAAATACCACGGCTATTAACTCAAGTACCAAATGGCGCTGGTTTAAGCCGTGGTGCGGGATTTAA
The DNA here is from genome assembly GCA_018818425.1 of Patescibacteria group bacterium. Taxonomy (GTDB): domain Bacteria; phylum Patescibacteriota; class Patescibacteriia; order UBA1558; family UBA10009; genus JAHISB01. The sequence goes on along the minus strand of JAHISB010000037.1, from coordinate 46,195 downwards.
CCTGTAATTTATGGCTGATATTAATAATTCAGAGGACTTTAATTTACCCCGCACCGCGATACGCCACGGGCATAAGCCCGCGGTGCGGGGTTTACCAGCGGAATCGCTGGACCAGGAAGCAAAGCCAGAGAGTTTATCGCCGGCAGATACTCAAGATGATTCAAAAAGAAAACCAGAGGTATTCTCGCCGAAACTGCTGTTAGTTTTTATATCCTTTTTGGCGCTGGCAAGCTTAATTTTTGCCGCGGGCAACTGGTTTGACAGTTTAAAAATCGGCTTTGCCATCAGAGGCGATCTGGAAAATGAATTTTCTAACGCCAATTATTCCTTAAAAGACAGCGATGTGGCCAATACTTTAGCTTTGCAGGAAAAAGACACGGATCTGGACGGACTTTCCGATTACGACGAGCTTTATTTTTACCGCAGTTCGCCCTATATTGCCGATTCCGACTCCGACGGTTTTTCGGATTTTGAAGAAGTTAAAAGCAATGAAAATCCCAACTGCCCGGCGGGCCAGAGCTGTGTTTTAACAGCGCCCGATAGTTCTGAAGTCGCCGCTTCTCCTTTTGAAGGGCTTTCCGATTTAACTGTTGAACAGATTAAACAGCTTTTGCTTGAATCTGGCGCCATAACTGAAGAAGATTTGGCTAAAATTGATGACCAAGCTTTAATGGCTCTTTATTCAGAAACTTTGCAGGACATAATTAAAAGCGGGCCCGCCGGCTCTGCCGAAGCCGCGCCGGAGCAAAGTTTGGATTTAATCACCCCGGAGCAGTTAAGGGCGATTTTAAAAGATCAGGAAGGCATAAACCCGGCAGATGTTGATGCCTTGACTGACGAGGAATTAATGCAAATTTGGCAGGAGATAATGGCGGAAGAGGGCCAATAAACAATTATCCTAATAATAAAGATGAAAAATAAAAGCAAGAAAATTTTTCTTTCAATAATTTTAACTGTTTTTGTATTTAGTTTTGTTTTTACTTTTATAACATTTAAAATAGCTTCTTTTGAATCATCTAATGTTAAACAAGTTGAAGCATATTCACTAGTTTATGATGCACAAGGTAATATAACAGATATCAAATGGAACATTTTTGAAAAGGCAAGATTCTGGTGGTTTAATACTTGGAATTATTTACGAGACAAAGTCATTGCCCAAACAGCGGCCGTTGCTTATAAAAACGCTTTAAGAGCTTTTTTAAGCCAGGTGGCTTACCGAACCGCTGTGTGGCTAAGCGAAAGCGGACGCGGGCAAGGGCCATTATTTACCACCGAATCGTGGGAAAAATTTGCCAACACCGCCATGGAGACCGCCTTGGTTGATGCTTTAGATGTTTTGGCTACGGATAACGGCTTTTTAAAATTTGATGTCTGCCAGCCGTCTGATTTGAATTTTTCTATGAGTATTTTGCTTACTCAATTTAAAGAGCGCGACCCTTATAAGCTTAATCCGCCCAAATGCAGCTGGCAGGAATTAAAGAAAAACTGGACTGATTTTCGCACTGGCATTGCCCAGAATTTTGAAAGCAGCCAGGCCTTTTTTGACTCGGTTAAAAACGCTTTCAAGCCCAACGAACAGGATGTGGGCATTGCCCTTAAAGTTGATGAGTCTATAACTAAAGCGATTCAGGATAAAAAAACCCGGCAGTTTTTGCAAAGACTGGAAAACCAGGGCTTTGAACCGATCACCGAATCCATCAGCGGTTATATCAAAACCCCGGCTAAGCTTATTCAAAAGCAATCCGAAGTTCCCATGGAGGATGCTTCGTGGGTGGAAAAAACTTACACCGGCCAGGTGGTGGCCGATGCCATGGGCATTTTTACCAACACCTTAACGGCCAGGTTAATGAAGAGATGGCTGGCCGATGCCACCGGCGGCAAGCAAAGGGATGAGTCTGCTTTGAGTCTTTCCTGGGTATTGCCGGGAGCCGCCGGCCAGATAGCCCAGCAAGACCCTTTTATAGAACTGGCCGAAGTTAATTATTCTTCGGGCCAGGAAAATGTTTTGAATTATCTTAATCTTTGCCAGGATAAAAACAGCCCCGGGCCGACCGATTGCATTGTTCCCGCCAGTTTAATTACCGCTATTGACAACAGATTAACGGTCAAAGAAGCCATAGAACAGGGAGCTTTGCAGGGCGCCTGGGTCTTGGGCTGGGACGCCAATGTTCAGCCGGATTTTAATGCCGGCGGTTATTCGTACCGCAGTTTGGTGGCTATGCGCACGCACCGCATAATTCCGGTGGGCTGGGAGCTGGCCGCCTGGTATGCCAAACAATCAGGAGACGCCATAACTTTAAACGACGCCATTAATTGTTTTGAAGATGAAAGTCCAGACATTAATCCTGCAACCAATATTCCATATTCAGAAGATCCCAGATTTCCAGAGTCTTGCCGAGTCAATATGAATAATGATAACGATATTGATGATGAAGAGGATTATAATCCCTACTATCATTTAGTAGACCCCAACTGGGTTTTAAAGGCGCCGGAAACTTATTGCAGTAAAAAGGGCGCCGGCTTTCAGACCATCGGCGACGGCGAGCTGGCCTGCATCGAGAATAATGTAGAAGGCACCGAGATATTAATAGGCGATGAGTGGCAAGTTGTTGATTATCCTGATTGTGATACTGACACCAATCCCGATATACCTGTTTTAGCCGTTAGCCGCGATGCAAATTATTGCGCCGATTGGCAATCCTGTCTTTTAGAAAACGATGACGGCAGCTGCGCCGGCAATTACGGCTACTGCTTAAAAGAAAAAGAGCTGTGGCGCTTTGAAGGCGATAACTGCCCAGGTCAATTTTCTTCCTGCGAAGCTTTAACTAAAACAGGCGGCGGACAGTTTTCTTATTTAACCAATACTTTAACGCCCTGCCAAGATTCCGCTGATGCCGGCTGCAACTGGTACGCTTTGGAGCAGGCCAAAACCGGCCCGCCTACCAGCACCTGGGAATGGTTAACGGACGAAGAAGACCAGCGCATTTATTTGAATGGCCAGGCCCAAACTTGCGATCCGGAAGACGCGGGCTGCACTAAAGTGGCGCGAATGCTGCCGGGCATTAATACGGCCTTTAACGGTAATTTTGAAGACACAGACGAAAATGCCGATTTTCCCGCCTTAAACTGGAAAGAATATAACAGCGGCCCGTCTGGCAATGATTGCTCAATGGCTATAGAAGAGTCGTTAGGGGTAAACGGCAGCCAGGCCGCCGCCATTGAAATTCCCAGCGGCCCCATTCTTTATTGCGCGGTGGAAAGTTCGGGCTTTATTCCCATTGACCCCAGGTTTTCTTATATTCTTTCCGGCTCCATCAAGTCGGCCAACGGCTCGGCCGATGTTCTGGCCGATCTGAGCGTCTGGTTTTATGAAAGTTCAGGAGCCGGCGGTTCGGGGGTCGGCTACATTTCGGAGCATTATAATATTTTGGATGATAATACTCAAATAAGCATCGCCCCTTCAACTGACTGGCAGACTTTTTCGGGCTATTTAGCCGGCCAAAACAGCGCTTTAGGAGCCAATGTCAGCATACCCGGCAACGCCAAATATTTAAAGATTTTTGCCATTTTAAATAATTCCAATAATCCGTCAGACACAGTTTATTTTGACAACATCCAGCTGGGCCTGGCGGAATCGCCGGTGGTTTTCCATAATCCGGAAAATTTTAATTATAACGTTGGTGTTTATAAAACAGACTACAGCCAAAGCAATAATCCTTCTTTTAACAGGCATCTTAAACTGCCGCCGGCTTATTTGGGCTGTGATAAATATAACAATATTTTAATGCAGTATGCCGATGAAGAGGCCTGCGCTTTGGCTGACCAGGACTATTTTTGGCGCAATGACATTGATTTTTGCGTGGCCGGCGGCGACGAATCGTGCGAAGATTACGCCACTTATTGCCAGCCGGAGGAAATTGGCTGTCAGGGCTACTTGCCGGCTAATGGCGACCCGGAAGTGCCGGCCAAGACCGAGCCCGATGATGTTTGTCCGGAACAATGCGCGGGCTATGACAGTTATTTAGAGCTTAATAATTTTTTTGAAGAAGTGGAGTGCCCTATGCATAGCCAGCCAGAATGCTCCAATTATCAGGGCTGTGTTTGGGATAATAATAGCTGTATGGCTCAAGAAAGCCAGCGGTTGTTTATTCCGCCAACGGCTCAAGGCTGCGCCGCGGCCGATGTCGGCTGCGAGGAATTCACCAATTTAGACGAAGTGGCCCAAGGCGGCGAGGGCTTGGAATATTTTACTTATTTAAGGCAGTGCATTTCGCCGGATAATTCCAATTTGGGCTACTATTATACCTGGGAAGGCAATGATACCACCGGTTATCAATTAAAAAAGTGGGAGTTTCTTAAGAGCGGTTTAGCTAGTTTTTTCTTCTATTATCAAGGCGCTGTAGCCGAAAATGGCAGCGCTCCCTGCACCAATATTGTTATTGGCGCCGAAGAGTGCGCCGATGTCAATAGCATTAATTTAAGCGATCCCTTGTCGCCCAAAGTTTGCTCGCAGCAGGATATTGATAACGGCGATTTTGACTGCCGCGACTTTTTTGACGCCCAGGGCAATCATTATTACCGCCGCCAGCAGTATGCCGTTATCGCTTCTGCCGAATGCCACCCTTATCGGCGCGCCGCCACCGGCCAGGTTTATAACGCCGACCCGGCCGAAGGCGCCAGCTGTTCTGCCGCTGCCAATGGCTGCCGGGAATACAAAGGCAATGCCGGCAATAATATTAAAATAATTTTAACAGATAATTTTGAAAGCGGCGCCAGCGGCCAGTGGCGTTATTCTAATAACGAGTTTGGCCCGGGCATAGAAATTTCTAACGAATCCATAACTCAAAGCGGCCATTCTTTAAGGGTGTTTGTTGAAGATGATGCTGTTTCTTATCCCGTAACAGATAAAGTTGCCGCCGGCAAGCAGTACACCTTGTCTTTTTGGGGCAAAAAAGCTATTGACCCCGCTTGTATTGGCGGAACGTCCGGTAAAGCAGATATAGGTTCTCCGCTTCCCGGCGATACGTTTACCAGATTAAGTTTTGGAACTTCCTTAACCAATTTCTGGGATGATTATGAGATTGGCCCGCTGCAGCTCCCGGACATTTTAAATTCACTCATTCTTTTAGATATCAGCATTGACAGTTTGGCCGATTGCGAGGTTTTTTATATAGATAATGTTATTTTAAAAGAGTTCACCGATAATTTTTATGTTATTAAAAATTCCTGGCAGACGCCGGTGGCTTGCGATAATAACTTGGATAATCCCTTTGGCCTGGCTGCCTGCGCCGGGCCGGCTGGCCAAATCTGCGCCACTGTGCAGAATGGCGTAGAGCTTTCCTGTTTTATTGAAATTGGCCAAACCTCCTGCCAGGCCGGCGGCTTAAGGTTTAATATCGGCGCCCAGCAGGGCTGCCAGCAGTATTTAGACAGAAACAGCGACACTCATTTCTTAAAGAAGTTTAGTTATTTGTGCTCCGGTTCGGCTATTGGCTGCGAGGCCTTTATTGATACTCAAAACTCATCAGTTTATCAGGCGGAGCATACTTACGGAAGTTTTGCCTGCAACGACATTATCGGCGAAATAGATTCGGCCGGCGATTGCTGGATCAGGGGGCAATTTATGTGCGATACCGTCGGCAACGATTCCTGTGAATATTCAGCTTATCCCGGCGCCAATGCCGGCAACACCATTCCTAATGATGAAATAGTCTATTTAGTCAATGATCCGGAAAAATACTGTTCCCCGGCTAAGCAGGGCTGCGGGCGCTTGGGCCGGCCGGAGCTTAATCAGCAAATTAACGATTTAACCGACCCCGGTTACGTGACAAATGTTGAGACAATTTTCTTAGTTAATAATCCCGATGATTATGACAGCATTCTTTGCGGCCCCGGCGGAGAGTTTTGCGCCGAATACTCCAATGTTAATGACCAGACTGTTTCTTATTACTATGATCCCATGAGTTTTGCCAGCGCCCCCGGCGCCGCCAGTAAAACCTGTTATTACAACAGCAGCCAGAATAAGTGGCTGATCAGCGGTTTAGACGCCGATTGCCCCGATCAAGTTGAAGATTCTGTTGCGGGCGTTTCTTATCTGCCCCGCCATTTTGATTATAGTTACCAGGGCTGGGCCGGTTTATGCAGTCCGGAAAACAGCGGCTGCGCTATGTATCTGGATCCGGCCGACCCCTTAACTGATGCGGCAGAAAAATGCGAGTCTACCCTGACTCCTCAATTTTCCGGCGTCTGCAATGCCGAAACCGGCAGTTTTATTACAATCGGCAGCCATGAATATTGTGTTATGACTATTAATAATTTAGAGCATAAAGTTTGTGATACTGACATCTCGGAATCTAATTGTTTAGAAGACCCTAAGTATCCTTCCGGAAGCAATCAGTGGATTTATTCGTCTTTTGGCTGGTATTGCGATTTAAGCAACGTGGTGAACGCCGAAACCAACTGCTGTTTAGGCGGGCAAACGCCCCAGTGCGACGGCGAGCCGGAAGAAACTCAAGTTTGCGCGGTTTATAGCGGCAATGACCGCTGTTACTATAATCTGCAATGCGCCCCTTATAACTATCTAAAAGATTCCGTGAGCGCCGAGGGCTGCAACGGCTTGGCGGATAAAGAAAAGGGCTGTATCCTGTTTAACGATACCAGCTTAACAACTTTGGACTGGTCCAGCGAAAGCACTCTGGACAACGACAGCCCCGCTGTCTGCGATGCAGAGCGCAGCTTTATTTTTAATGATGACTGTGATGCCAATACTTTGCTCAAGGTCCGCAAAGACAGGCAGTGCGCCGAATGGCTGCAGTGCGGTTCCAGCTTTTTAGACCCCGAAGGCCAAGAGCTCTGCCTGGGCCTAATTAAGTGCGCCGGTTCGGCAGATGCAGGACAAGGATGCGCTAATATTATTCCCGCTAATACCGCAGAGCTGACCATAGATTTAACCAGCACCAGCACGCGCGCCGCTGAATTTAACAGCATCAGATATTTATCCGGCTACAGCAAGGCCGGCGCCGATTGGGGCAATGGCCTTATGGCGGCCGGCCATTATTCGCCGGAAGCCATGCTCCAGCTGGGAGATAAAATAACCGTTCAGAACGGCGATATGGAAAAAATAGAGAGCTTGACAGAACTGCCCGCTGATTGGGCAGAAGCCCATTATAATGGCGCCGGCTATTGTTTTGGCGAATCCAGCTTTAGCGGAGCCAGGGGCGTGTTTAGTTTAAAGATGAAGATGCTGGACAGCGCCGCGGACTGGCAGTTGGCTAATTCCGGCGACTATATGTACTGCGGCGCTGAAAATGATAACAGCGGCCAGTTCTATATTATAGACCCGGGCCAAAAATATGTTTTAACCTGGTGGGTTAAATCCGAAAGCGGCTCGCAAATAAGCGCTGTGGGTTTTGAGTGGTATAATCAGGATAATATGCCATGCAATGCTGATAATTTATACTGCACTGAAGACGAGGAGCCGTTGACAGGTCAAACAGAAAATTATTCCTCGTGGACTTACAGCGCTCCCCAAAGCTGGACTAGATACACTTTAAGCTTTGGCCCGGTGGGCGACACTGATGTTGATTTGGAAATTCCGCCGCAGGCCCGCAAAGCCAAAATCCTTATCACCGGGCCGCGCACCGACAGCGGCCAAACTGGCTGGCTGATGTATGATGATGTGGCCATAGAGCCGGTTCTTAAAATTAATGATACCACCACCATTGCCAAAGACTGCCGCTTGTTCCCCAAAGCAGATTCGCCTTCCTGCGCCTATACCACCGAACTTGTCGCTTATCAGGGCTGGAACGGCTACTGTTTGGAGCCAGATCCCTTTGCCGGCTATAATCCATACCCTTTAAATCCTCAAAATTACCAATCCTGCCTGCAATGGTTCCCGGTAGAAAGCTTAGCCGGCGACAGCTTGGTATTTAATATAGAAACCATTGGCTACCAGGGTCCAGAAGAGCTTTATTACTGCGCGCAGTCAGAAGGGAATTATAATAGAAAAATTCCTATACCGCCAAGTACTACTAATTTAACTAATACTTTTGTTGGTCCTTATATAAATTCTGACGATCCAAATGGTGATGTTGTTCTTGAAAACGACCCCTTTGGCAATTTGCGGCCAATTAAAACAGCAATGAATGGCACAGTTATTACAAATGACGAGTGTAATTATATAGAGAATATTGCTTTTGCTGATGGTATTGCTTGTAGAGATGGAAATTTACCTGGTATTTGCGGTTGCGCAGAAGTTAAAAGTATCAATTTTGAAACTTTTTCTGCTGACGAGGAGGATAAATATTATAAATGGGAAATTGAAGGGATTTATTGGGTTATGCAAAGAGCATCAGCGCCAGATTGGGATGCTGGTAATACTTTTCCTAATCTCGGCAATGTTTATTTTGTGACTAGTGAAGATAATAATTGGCATTATCATTGGGAAACATGGAATCATAATGTTTTAGAAGTAACCGTTAATTTTGATGCTGATGATAGGATTGAAAGTTTTACTGTGGATATGATGGATGATAGCGATGGTCAAGGAGGTGCTTGGGTGGCAGGAATTGTTGTTTTAAAGGAACCCTGTACCACCATTGTTAAAACCGTAGATAATGGCCAGCAAAAAGTCTGGCTAAATAGGTACGATTATGGCTGGTCCACAACCAGCAACAACATTTTGGGCTATAATCGTTATTTGCCTGCGAGCTCGCCTTACTGGGGAATTTTTGGCAGTATCAATAATGAGGTTCAGGGTGACCCTGATAATTGGGGATCAACGTCTTATTTTGTTAGTCTTAGCCCCGGTAGTAATGCCGGAATGCCTTATGCTACTATTAATGATATGGGTGAAATTACTACCGACCCAACTCATTTAGCAATAACTGGGAGAATTTGTATAAGTGGCGCCCCTTATGATCCAAATAATCAAGATGCAGGGCATATATTAAAACCCTGTAATAACTCCACCGATTGCGGAATTGATCTATCTACTGGCCAAAATGGCATTTGCGGCGGCATTGGCAAATACTGCTTTGATGATGAAGGCATTGCCACCGGCATCAGGTGCGATGATGACGATGTTTGTAATTCAGATGAACAGTGCCTGGCTATCGGCCATACTCTTGCCAATCCCAATTCCACCGAGCAGTTATACGAGCCAAATATAGAAAACGCCATGGCCAGGGTTCAACAGCTTTTTGCCCAGGTTTTTGGGCTGTGGCAGTGGGATAACGATACCAGTCACTATCTTGCTTGCGATGATAGCAATAGCTTTTGCGGGCTGGGCGTTGATTGGGAGGATCTTGACCGTTCCGCAGAATATGGTTCGGCGCCCATAGTTTCTAATATGTCTATAAACAATCAGACGACCGGGAATATTTATTTAGCAGCGCCGGGCCAGCTAATAAGCTTGGTGTTTAATGTTAATGTGCCTGATAATCAGCTGCCTATTGAAGATATAAAAATTAATTGGCACGACAGCGATAGTTATCAGTCCATTCCCGGGCCGCTCAATGACAGCAGTTCACGGACCATCACCCATACCTATACCTGCTCTCCCGACCCCAGCGGCAATAAATGCGAAAGCTGTTCGCCGGGCGGTACTTTAGTCAACAATACCTGCAGATACCAGGCGCCGTCATTCAATTTAAAAGACCACTGGGGCTGGTGCCTTAATGGCTCTATCTTGGACAGCATTTCTTGCGTGCCCGACGAGGGAGCGTTTTACGGCAGTTTTAATGCCGTCACTAATGTTTATAATGTAGGCGTTGCCAACTCTTATTATATTATTGTGGGGCAGTGAATTGAGGATTGAGGACTAAGGATTGAGGATTGAAGACTTCGGCCAAAGGCCGACCAGCCTCTGGCTGGGAAGACTAAAAACTAAAAACTAAAGACTTAAGACTTCGGCCATGAGCCATAGGCCATCGGCCTTTTGGCTGAAAGGCCGACCTCCTCCAAAGGCGGATGGGCTGCTGGCCCAAGCCTCTGGCTGGGAAAACCGAAGACCAAGGACTAAAAAACTAAAAGATTCAATAAATGAGATTAATATTCAGAAAAAAGAAGACTATTTTCTGGGGTATCCTGCTTTTGTTAATTGGGTTTTTGTTGGCATTCTGGCCTGGCCAGGGGCTGGCGCAGGGGGTTGCAGAGTATACAGCGGAGCAGTTAGGCGGCGGCGCCGGCGCTTGGATTGTGGCCCAGATAGCCAACCTGATTTTGAATCTTAATTATTTTTTGGGCGCTTATATTCTTCTGCCCTTGATTAATTTTGTGGTGCAGGTTTTGCAGTATAACGGTTTTTTGGATTCTTACGCTGTCGAGGTCGGCTGGCCTTTGGTCAGGGATTTAACCAATATGTTTTTTGTAATCATCCTTTTGGTTATCTCCTTTAGCACTATTTTACATATCTCCGCTTATCATTATAAAAATACTTTGCTGAAATTGGTGATTATGGCTCTTTTAATTAATTTTTCCAAGATGATTCTGGGCTTTATGATTGATTTTGCCCAGGTGATTATGCTGACTTTTGTTGATGCTTTTCAAAACGTGGCGGTTAATGCCATGTCTTATGCCTTTGGCATAACCACAACCGGCTCGGCCATGGTGGACCTTTCTCAAACGGGCGGCGTGTTTACCAAAGAAGATATTCTGGCCACCGTGCTGTTAAACCTGGTTTTTTTAATAGTTGCCAGCGCCGTAATGATGGTTTATGTGGCGGTGCTGTTATGGCGCGTTCTTAATTTGTGGATTCTGGTTATTCTTTCGCCCTTTGCTTTTTTGGCCGTGGCTTTTCCCGGGCTTAAGCAGTATTCGTCGGAGTTCTGGAAAAAATTTTGGAATCAGCTGACCATTGGGGTGATTTTGGCCTTTTGTTTATGGCTGGCGTTTATGCTGCTGGCCGCCGGCATAACCATGGGCAATGATTTAAGCTTAACCTCCCAAGTAAATGTATTCCTGGACCCTGAAAGCGATACTGATCTTTTGTGGGAGCGTATTTATATTTTTATTGTTTCCATCGCTTTATTGCTGCTGGGACTGCAGTACGCCCAGCAGGCCGGCGGCTTTGCCGGCGCTTTCGCCGGCAAGGTTAGCGGCAAGCTTTCGGAGATGGGGAGCAAAGCGGTTAAGGGCGCTTTATATCCTGTCAGGAAAGCCGGCCAGCTGGGCGGATTTGCTGTGAAGAGGGGCTGGAAGGCAGCAGGCAGGGGAATTCAAAATTTTTCCACCGCTAAAGGGCTGGAAGGCAGCGGTTTCAGAAGAGGTCTTAAGTATTTAACTAAGGCGGGCTGGGAAGGACGGCAGAAAAGAGGCGATGAGCTAAACGAGAGAGCTAAAGACCGGGCTCAGGCCTACGCCCATGATGAAGCCAACCGAGCGAGAGACGTTTATACTTCGCACGGACAAAATATTGCGGAGAAACATGCCAAGCAAATGGCCGAAGATTATAGCATAGCGGGGCCAGAAGATTTAAAGCAGCAGTTTGAGCAGGTTTTAAGAATGCAAGGCGGCCGTGAAAAAGATGATAGAATCAGGGGTTTGTTTGCCATTGCTTCAAAAAATGGCTGGCAGGATGATTTAATGGGTATGGAAATCATTAGAGATGATTTAATGACAGCCGAGGAGAAAAAAGATGTTACAGAGAGGCAGACCTATAAAGAAGATAGGACTAAGCATCATAATTCTGACATTGAAAGAGACATGCATTTACAATACGCTCGTAGCTTAGTAAAAATAGGAAAATTAGACAAAGATAAGGTCGATCAATTTGTTGAAGATGAAATTAAAAGAGGCGTGGAAGAAGATATGATCAAAAAGTACGATTCAGACGATGTTTATGATGGGGTAAACATTACCTCCAGACAGAAACAAGGAAAGTTTTTGGAAAAATATATCGCCACCAGCACTCAGACCGGCGAAATTAGCGACGAGGCCATGGCTTTAATTTACGACCACGAACAAAATGCCAAAGCCAACGGCCATTTGGAAGATATAGGTTTTGCTAGAATAGCAGAAAAAGATTATTATGCCCCGGAAGATATTACAAACGATAAAGGCGAGATTATTCATAAAAAAGGCAGCATGGTTGTTAAAAAGGGCCAGTTTAGATTTTTGGACTATACAAAAAAGGACGCCAAAGGCCTTACTGAAGCCGACCATATGGGCCTGGCAGAAACTTCTAAATTAGAGGCCAAAACCATTGCCAAGGCCCAAGCGCATTCTTTTAGCCCTTATAGAAAGAACGGCAAAGCCGGGACTATGGATGATTATTTTAGGTACCTTAGAGAAATAGTCGGCGGTTCCGACGAACCATATAGGATAAACATGAATTCCAGAGACGCCAATTTTATTTGGGGAGGCGCGGCTGTAAAAAAACCTGTAATTACCAAAGAGATCAAAAATTCAACAACAGGAGTAAAATCAAATTATACTTTAGGAGAAATATCAACCGCCGCCAATCTTGCTCCGTTCCTTTCTGCTTTTGTTAACCAAGCCACCAGAAATCAAATGGTCAGAGCTTATCATTCATTTAGCGGTCAATTTGTTGATCATAAAGGAGACACTTCACAAGGTATCAGGGAATGCCTTAAAGGAAGCGGTTTAAATATGGTATTTAACCTTAAAAATCCTTTAGATCCTAGCGGGAAAAAGGATGTGTTATATGGAATTAATGCTTTAACCGGCAAGGTTGTCCAGCTTGACGGTCAACTTAAAGAGATAGGTAGAACGCAAAAATCCTTGGAAGACTTTGCTTTAGAAATGAAAGGTGCGGGCATAATGAGCGAAGACGAACATAACCAGTTTCTGGAAGCTATTAAACGCGCCTAAATTTAATAAAAAAGATGAGCATATTTAACGCTAAACAATTTGGAATGGATAAATGGGGTCCAACGGAAATGGCCCAGCCCGGCAATCTTGATTTATTAAAAGAACTGGTTGTTAGTTTTTCTATGTCTTTAAGCCAAGGCGATGCCGGCGTTTTGCATTCAGTTTTAAAAGATTTAATGGAAAAGCATGGCTCTAAATTAAATAAAGATATTTTGGCCCAATATCGTTTATTGCTAAAAGAATTTGGCATTTTGTCGTGGGTGGACAGAAGCGAAGAAGAAAAAAAAGATTATTTGACCAAGGATTTGCTTTTAATTATAAAAACCCCCTTGCCTATTTTAGCCCTGATAGATTCCCAGATAAGATGGCGCAAATGGGAGTATAAAGAAATTTTGCAACAAAATTTAAACTACATCAGCCATAATTTGGAATTAATCGGTTCGCTTAATAAAGATTATAATTTTAGCGCTGCGGACAACAGGCCGGCAATAAAAAATTGGATTAAGGACTATATTATTTTTTCCGACTCGCCCAAGGGTCTGGATTCTTTAAAGTTAAATAAATACTTTGAAGAGAATAAGAATTTTAAGCTTTTAAATAACGATGACAAGAAGACGTTAAAAAGAATTTTAAAGCTGTATACTATTTTATCCAATCCTTTTAAACACAGCAGTTTTTTTCAAACCCCGGGCTTGTTTGATTTTGATTTTGAATTGGCAAGCGCTTTAGAGTCGGCTGGTGAAAGCGCTGTCCAGGCGCCGGCTGAAGCAGCCGATGATGTTATTAATAAAGGCAGTCGAGATGATGATAATTTAAAAAAGATACAAAATATATATAAATTTACTTTAACTGAATTACAGAAGAAATATGGCATTGATGAATCTGTAAAAAAATACAATAATTATGAATTGCCAAAGTTGGTTGAAATTTTAATCGCTGGCATAAAAGATCCCAAAATAGTGCTGTCAATTTTGTCTCTGATTGTAAAAAAAGATCAGCAACTAGATATCCTTACCAACCAGCTAGCCGAAAAATTAAAAGTTACTATTAAAAAACAACCAGGCCTGAAAGAAATTTTTATGGAGTTGTTGCTCGGTTGCGGTTTGAGTGAGAATGATTCTGCCGTTTATCTTTTGCATCTGGCAAATTATAATAAAAAACTGCAGGGCTGGGCTTACGGAGACCTTAAAACCCTGACTTTTAAATGGAGATAGTTTAAGCATGGTGAAATAAAAATCCCGCCCTATTTGTGTAGAGTGGGACTTTTTTACTAAGTCGATAAGAAACTACCGTTTCTTATCGACTACTCTTGGACCTTTTTTAAATTCCAAGACGGATGTTCCTACCTTTTTAGTGTCTCTATCCTGACCCTTTAATATCATCAGGACAGCGACTACTATAAAGAGACATAGTGCCGTGTAGGGGGAGATGAAGAGCACCACCAAACAAAGGCCCAGCGCTGGCCAATACATGGGGAATGATTTCCAAAATGGAAACCATATATACATGGTAACACCGACATAGCCTACCAGCGCCACCATGATAGTTATTACCACGGCAATTAGCAGGATTATAGCTCCCATTTTTTTTACCTCCTCTTTTTTATCTAATGTTCATAATAGATTATTATAGCATAGTTTTACAATCTTGTCAATAAAAAATTAGCCTCTCTACTAATTTTTGGCTAATTTTAGCGAAATTTATTTATTTTTTAATTTACCCTCTCAACATACTCACCAGTTTCGGTGTTTACCTTTATAACATCGCCCTGATTGATAAACAAGGGCGCTTTTATTTCTTTGCCCGTTTCCAGAGTCACTAATTTAGCGGCGCTGCCGGCCGTATCGCCTTTAATGCCCGGCGGGCTTTGCATAACTTTAAGATCAACTTTAACCGGCAGTTTTATGCTGACCGGCTGATTTTCGTAAATTAAAACATCAACGGCCAGGCCTTCTTTTAAAAATTCTGCCTGGGCCCCGATAGCTTCTTTATTTAAACTGAATTGCTCATAACTTTCGTTGTCCATAAAATGGAAGTTATTCTCGTCGCTATATAAAAAATTTGCCTTAGCCCGCTGCAGGTCGGCTTCTTCTATCTTATCTCCGCCGGAAAAAGTTAATTCTAAATTTTGGCCGGTAATTAAATTACGGAGCTTAGTTTTTAAATTAGCTCCGCCGCGGGCCACTTTTATATGCTGGGTGTAGATTGCCTGGTAGGGCTGGCCCTGGTGGGTGATTACCGTGCCCAGTTTTATGTCGTTGATTGATAACATTGGAACATTAGAGCATTAGAGCATTGGAACATTAGAGCATTGGAACATTGGAGCATTGGAACATTGGAGCATTGGAACACTGGAGCATTAGAGCATTGGAGCACAACTTCTATGTTCGCGTGCTCCCATACTCCCATGTTCCCATGTTTATTTTATAAGCGTCCATAGCATTTTACCGATTTCATCAATGCTATTAAAACAGGTTGTATATTGATTTTCTGTAATATAATTTTCTTTATAGGAAAAATCAATCAGATACTGTGCTTCCTTTAAAGAACCGTATGATATTTTCAAAAAATTATTATAAACTTTATCATTATTTCTAGCGAATCCTTCAATAAAGTTTAGAATAATTGAGAGTGATGAGCGTCTTAATTGACTAGTGGCTCCAAAACGTTCGTCAGACGGAAAGTCTTTGGTAATTTTATATACCAGATGGACATAGTTGTCCATCTTTAATTGTAATAGTTTTCGAAAAATTTCACTTTTCATAAAATCGCCTTTCATTTTAATTATTAGAACATTGGAGCATTAGAACATTGGAGCATTAGAACACTGGAGCATTAGAACATTGGAGCATTAGAACACGACTTCTATGCTCTCATGCTCCCATGCTCTCATGCTCCCATGCTCTCATGCTCCCATGCTCTCATACTCCCATGCTCTCATGCTCCCATGCTCTCATACTCCCATGCTCTCATCGAGTGGTGTAAGGCAACAAGGCCATGTGTCTGGCGCGTTTAATGGCCTGGGCCAGTTTCCGCTGATGCTTCATGCACACGCCGCTGCGGCGCCTGGGCACAATTTTGCCATAGGAGGAAATAAAACGCTGCAGAATCTGCCAGTTTTTATAATCAATATCTGGTATGGCTTTAACGCAAAAATAGCAGTAACGCTCGTTGCTAAGTAGATTTTTTGATTTAGTCATAGGTAATAAAGTTTCTAATTTCTAATTAAATTAATTAATTAGAGCATTGGAATATTAGAGCATTGGAACACTTGCTCCAATGTTCCTATGCTCCCATGTTCTCATAGTAATTTAAAACGGGATATCATCCACATTTATTTCTTTTTCTTCCGGAGCAGAAGCGGCTTCTGTTTCGGTCGGCTCCGGTTGGGAGTTGTTTTGCGGGGGCTGGGGCTGGCTGTAGTTGCCGCCAGGCGTTTGGCCGGCTCGGTCGAGCATAATCATATTATCGGCGATAATTTCGGTCCTGTATCTTTTAACGCCATTCTGGTCGTCCCAGGACCTGGTTTGCAGACGGCCTTCGATATAAACCTTGCCGCCCTTTTTTAAATACTGGCCGCAGATATCCGCCAGTTTTCTCCAGGCCACCACGTTATGGAATTCTGCTTTTTCCTGCCTTTGCCCGTTTTGGTCGTTCCAGACCAGATTGGTAGCTACTCCAAAATTAGCCACGTTTATGCCGGAAGGCGTGGTTCTTACTTCCGGATCCCTGGTTAAATTGCCGATGATTGTGGCTTTGTTTAAATCCATATGTTTGTTGATTAGTCAATAAGTATTGTATTGAATGAATTGAATATGCGTTGTGAGTTATAGGTCAGTTCGTTGCAGTAATAATTTATAACTTAAAACTGAAGACTTAATTATTTTATCTCCCCGCTTAACAATTCGTCCAGTTTTTTATCTAAGTCATCTAAGCTGACTTTTTCTTTTTTGGTTTTTTCTTTTTTTTCTGCCTCGGCTTCTTTTTCCTTTTCTTTTCTAAGCTGTTGCTGAATTTGGATAGTTTTAACCTTTTCTTCTTTGGCGACTTCTGCCGCTGTTTTAAGGCGTTTTTTAACCAGCAAGTATCTTAAAACGTCTTTATTAATTTTCAGTTCTTTTTCGGCCGGCGCCAGGTTTTGAGGCGGCAAATCCAGTTCCCAGGTAAAATAAAAACCATGCCGCAGCTGTTTAACGGGGTAAGAAAGTTTTCTTCTGCCAATTTCCGAAACCCCGGCTATATTCTGGGCCTGGTTTTTTTCCAGCAAGGATTTTAACCTGCCGAAGATTTGCTGATGATCGCTTTCCGGCGCATTGCCGGGGATAATAAAGGTAAATTCGTAGTGATTTAGTTGATTTTGCATGTTTTCTTAATAATTTACCCTCTACAATAAATTTATAGAAGGATCTGCCAATATTGGCGGATGCGGTTAAATTATCTGCTAATCTAGCAGTTCCTAAGTATTTTGTCAGATTATCAAAAAAGTGTCAAGGCCTTGCCTATTTTGATTATTGTTTAATTCATTAAATCGGGTATAATAATTACATGTTATTCAACCAAAGCAAACAAAAATACGGTTTTGTCTTGGGCCATGCCTGGGAGCTTTCTAAAGCAGAGATCGAAAACCTTTTTAGGTTTATGGGCATTGCCTATCAAACCATTTTTTTAAATGAGCAGGTTTTTATTATTGAAACTAATAATCAGATTACTGTTCAGGAGCTTCAGGAAAGACTGGGAGGAACCGTTAAGATATCGCATATCGCGAATCGCTCGCCTCGCTTAGGAGTCGAAGCGGGCATATCGCGAATCGAGTTAAAAGAAGCCATTGGAGAAGTTGTTAAAAACCGAAGACTCAAGATCAAAGACCAAAAGTATCAATTTGGTTTTAGTATCTATGGCAAAGCCGATATCAAAGATTTTAAAAGAATCGGTCTGGAAATTAAAAAACAGCTCAAAGAGCGGGGAGTAAAATCGCGATTCGTTGTTTCTAAAGAACCTAATCTATCATCGGTCATTGTCCAGAAGGAAAAACTTTTAGATCAGGGCGTTGATGTTGTCATTATTCCCTCGGAAGATCAATTTTATCTTGGTTATACATTGAGCGTTCAAAAGTTCGAAGATTATTCCAAGCGCGACTATGGCCGGCCCCAGCGCGACGATAAATCGGGCCTGCTGCCGCCCAAGCTGGCTAAAATGATGCTTAACTTAAGCCGGACAGCTGTTGACCAGAAAATTTTAGATCCCTTTTGCGGATCGGGCACAATAATCCAAGAAGCCCTGCTGCTGGGCTATAAAAATATCATCGGTTCGGATGTCTCAAAAAAGGCCGTTGAGTTTACTCAAAATAATCTTAAATGGCTAAAGACCAAGCTCAATGTTGATTTGTCGGGCGTTGAGGTTTATCAGCTTGATGTAAAAAAGCTTTCGGAAAAAATCCGTCCGGAATCAATCAATACTGTAATCACCGAACCTTATTTGGGCCCATCGCTAAAAATCAGCAATCCCGCTAAAGTCATCAAAGATCTCTCCAAATTATATTTATCTGCTTTTGAAGAATTTTTTAAAGTCTTGAAAAAAGGCGGAAAAGTTGTCATCATTTTCCCGATAGTCAATAATCAAAAATTGGATGTTCTTAATGATATTAAAAGAATGGGATTTATTATTGAACCTTTAGGCGAGGAACCGAGAAGGTCGATAATTTATTCCAGGCCCGGGCAAAGAGTTCAGAGGGAAATATTTGTTTTTAGGAGGAATTAAATAATCTAAAAACAGGTAAATTTTTATTTTAGTTCATTCTCACCATTAAATATGAATCAATGAATTTGACATTTTTCTAATTTTCGAATATAATCGAAATGAGGTTAAATTTCAATAGCAAAAAACGAAATAAAATATTAAAATTTGGCTAATTTTAGCAAAAATGACTAAAAAAGAGATAATTTGGCGGGAAATACTTTATCAAGCCCTTGAAAGGAAGGTTTTTAAGTTTACTCAAAAGAATTTAGCTGAAAAATTGGGCTTTTCGTTAAGCACGGTTTTTAATGCTTTAAAGGTGCCTCGTCAAGCCGGGGCCGTTAAGGTTAGCGGCCGTTTTTTTGAAGTAGTTGATATGGAGAAATTATTGGCTATCTGGGCCACCTATAGAAATTTAGCTAAAGAAGTTATTTACCAAACCCGCCTTGATTTACCGGTATCTCAAATCGTGGGGCAGCTGCCGGCCGAAGTAGTTTTAGGCGGCTACTCTGCCTATCAGGCAAGGTTTAAAGAGGCGCCGGCAGATTATGATAAGGTTTATGTTTATGCGGATAATTTAGCTGAAATTAAAAAAAGATTTCCTAAGCAGTCCGGCGGGCCCAGTCTGATAGTTTTAAAACCCGATGCCAATTTAAAGAATTATGGACAACGGCTGACTCTGGCTCAACTGTTTGTTGATTTATGGAATTTAAAAGAGTGGCAGGCCAAAGATTTTTTAGAATCATTAAAAAAGAAAATTTTCTAACCTATGAACGAATATTACCAAAATTTTGTCACGGAAAAGAGTTTTATAATGTTAAAGAAATTTAAAGACAGCTGCCGGTTTATTTTAATCGGCGGCTGGGCGGTTTTTTTCTATACCCATTCCTTAAAATCCAAAGACATAGATATCATCATTGATTTTGAAGAACTTTCCAAACTAAAAGAAAATTATGAAGTTTTTAAAAACGACAGATTAAAGAAGTATGAAATTTCCATTGAAGAAGTTGATATTGATATTTATCTGCCGCGCTATTCGGAATTTTGCCTGCCTATTGAGGACATCCAAAAAACTTCTCGATTATTGGAAGGATTTAAAGTTCCAACACTGGAAATTTTGCTGATTTTAAAGCAACAGGCCTATTTGGCCAGGCGCGGCTCTGTCAAGGGCGAAAAAGACAAGCTGGATATTTTATCGCTGCTGGCTTTGGATAAATTAAATTTTGATTTATATAAAAAATTGATTGCCGATAATAAGTTATCAGTTTTTAGAAATGATTTATTATCTTTAGTTAAAGACACTAAAGAAATTGAACAGTTGAATCTTAATGTTTATAAGTTCAGCAAACTAAGGAAAAAATTTATCGATCAATTAAGTTAAAGATGAGTTTATTTAATTTATACTCAATTGCTTAAATAATTCCGTATAATGCCCGGAAGATTAGCATGAGAGCATGGGAGCATGAGAGCAAGTGCTCCAATGTTCCAATATTCCAATGCTCCAATGCTCTCATGTTCCAATGCTCTCATGCTAAGCTCCGCCACTTCGGAATTATAAAAGCGAAGGGGTATATACACATATTCAAAGTCAAACTCATATGGCCAAAAAACCTCGGCCTAAGGCCGATCCGCTCGCCTCGAGCAAAGTCGAGAGGCGAAGCGGGCCTTTCGCGGAAAAGTCAAAACACTGTTGAATGTTTTGTTGAATTTTGGCTAAGGTTAGGGAAAAGCTTTACTTACAATGTCATTTCGAGTTTACCCGAGAAATCTTGTTGCCCAGCGATTATTGTTATTTCATCAAGATCCCTCAGCTTCGCTCGGGATGACAATAAGTAAAGCTTTTTTGTTGTGGAAACATCATGTTTTGTGTTATAATTAAGTCTGAAAAATAAGTATGGATAACATCACTCTTACTTTTAATAAATTTAATAATAAAAGCGTAAAACTGGCCGGCGGCAAGGGCGCTTCTTTGGGTGAAATGACGCAGGCCAAACTGCCGGTGCCGCCTGGTTTTGTGGTTTTGGCCGGCGCTTTTGACAGTTTTTTAAAAGATACGCCGCCGCCAGTGGGCGTTGGCCAGGATTTAAATGTGGCCATAGAAGCAGAGCTTAACAAAGTTAAGCATAACGATGTGAACAGCGTGGATAAAGCTTCTAATGTAATCAGAGATCTTATTTTAGACTCCCAAGTTCCGGAAAAAATCAGCCGGGAAATCGTTAAAGAATTTAAGAAACTCAAGATCAAGTGGGTGGCTGTTCGTTCATCAGCTACAGCCGAGGATTCAAAAGTTGCTTCGTGGGCCGGGGAACTGGACACCTTTTTATACGTTAATGAAAAAAATTTAGTAGAGGCAGTCAAGAAATGCTGGGCATCGCTATTTACGCCCAGAGCCATATTTCATCGTTTTGAAAAAAAACTGCATTTTGAAAAAAAACTGCATAAAGTTGCGGTCAGCGTGGCGGCGGCGGTTCAGCAGATGGTTGACTCCGAAGTTTCGGGCGTGGCCTTTAGCGTCCTCCGGTTACCAAGGACAGGAATCAATTAATCATTGAAGCCGGCTACGGTTTGGGCGAGGCCATAGTTTCCGGCGCTATCACTCCGGATTCATACGTAGTTCATAAAAAAGAAGAAACCATTTTAGATATTAATATCAGCGTTCAAGAAAAGCAGATTGTTATGAAGCCGGGCGGAGGCAGTGTTATCAAGCCAGTCTTAAAGTTTAAACAAGCAAAACAAAAGCTGACCGGCCGGCAGATTATTGAACTTTCTAAAATAATCAAAAAAATCGAACAGCATTATAAATGTCCGCAGGATATTGAATGGGCGGTATATAAAAATAAATTTTATATTCTGCAGTCGCGGCCGATAACGACGTTATAACAGAGGATTTGTTATCGCTGTCATCCCGAGCGAAGCCGAGGGATCTCGTAGAAAATTGAACGTTCGTTCAACATCGGGATTTTTCGCTGACGCTCAGAATGACTTTGAAAACAAATCCTGCCATGATTAAACAATTATTTGTATAAATGCCCGACCAAGTTTTACAAAATAATACCGACGAAGAAATCCTGATCAAAGACGAGTCAGGCAGTTTTAAGCTGTATAGCCATGGGCAGTTGAGAGATTATCAGGAAGTTCTAAGCAGCCAGTTAAAAGTTAGTGCCCCATCCCCAGCTCCCGTTGCGCCCAACCTGCCTATCGATACCGGCATGGAAGAGCCCATGCTGCAGCCGCCGCCGCCGGCGGTCAGAAAAAAAACCGCCAGTTTTTATTTTCACCCCGAAGACGAAGAGGAAGCGGCTAAATTCGCCCCCGCGGCTGAAGCGGATAATTTAAAGAAATATGGTTTAGAGAAGATTGTTAACAAAGCCATTGCCGACCATCAGCTTTCTTTAAGCCAGCAGCTCCAAAGCCGATTGCAGAATATAATTTTTTCTTATTTAAGAGACAGAAGAACCGCCGTGGATTTTCAGGAAGCGCTGGTTAGGGCAGAGCCGGAAGGAGGCATGAATTTTTCTGTTGAGCAGGCGGAAAAGCTCATGGTTTTTCTTAAAGACATTAAAGGAAAAATCAATAAGGAGCAGGGCTTGGTCATAGAAGAAAAAGAATTAAAGAAAAATGAAGTTTCCGCAAAGCCAAGTTCAGCTAAAACATTTCCGCTTCAAAAAGCTGCGCCGTCTTCTGCGGCAGAATTAAAGCCAATTCCTAAAGTTGGCCAAGAACCGAAAATATCTTTAATGCCAGAAATAGAAAGTTCAACCGCTGTTAGCCAGCCAGCCAGGCCTGCTGAAGCTGTTTTCCGGCAAGCTGAAAAAATCCCCCCAAAATTATTTAAATTTCAAAGGCCGGTCAAAGAAGGAAAAATGTCCGATGTTAAAAGGGAGTATAAGCTGGTTGGCCCGGTCGAAGAACTGGCCAGCTTGGATTTAATCACTTTCAGGCGGCTGGGTCTGGACACCCGAGCCAGGTCCGAAAAAATAGTTAACCGGATCGAGGCCCTGGCCCAAGACTCCTTCATTAAAAAAGCGGCCGGCCTTAAAGCTTGGCGCAGCTGCCCTTTGTACAGAATGTATCTGGCGGTGGGCCAGGCGGGCATGGAGCATCAGCTGGCCGCGGCTGAAATAATTGAGCAGTACCAGTCGGCCGGCAAGGAGATTTTAACCCTGGAAGAGTTTGAAGCCATTTCCGATATTAACAGGCATTTGAGGTTTTGAGCATTAGAACACTGGAACATTGGAACATGAGAACATTAGAACACTGGAACATTGGAACATGAGAACATGTGAACACTTGCTCCCATGCTCCCATGCTCCCATGCTCTCATGCTCTCATGCTCTCATGCTCTCATGCTCTCATGCTCTAATGCTCTAATGTTCAAATGACATACATATGAAACAATTTGTCGTGCCACAATTTATTGATGTTGAAGATAAAATTATCGGGCCCATTACCACCCGCCAGTTTATTATTTTGATTGTGGCCGGCATGGCGCTGTTTTTGGAGTATAAACTTTCTGACATGGCCATGTTTTTAACGGCCGGCCTGCCAACTTTGGGCATTTTTGGCATCATCGCCTTTCTAAAGGTTAACGGCATGCCCTTTCATTATTTTTTCTTAAATATTGTTCAGACTTTAAAAAAGCCGGCCATCAGAGTTTGGTCCAGAGAAGCCGGGGCAGAGGCGCTAATATCAGCTGATATTAAAAAAGGCGGCAAAAAAGCATCGGAGCTTTTGCCCAAAAAGTTTATTGCTTCCTCCAAGCTTTCCGACCTTTCTTTAATTGTTGACACGGGCGGGCTTTATCGGGGCGAGTCAGCAGAAAAGGAGTATAGTTTTAAGACAGGAGAGGGTAATTAATTTTGAATTTCGAATGGACCTAATTTCGATTGAATTTCTAATTTCGAAATTCAGAATTAATAATTTAATCGAAATTCAAAATTAGGTTAACTCAAAATTAACATAGTTATGAAAAACAGCAAAACAAAATCTAAGACTTCAACCCAGCAATATCTGGATATTGTGGAGATTAGGGATGATACCATTATTCTTAAAGACGGAACCTTAAGGGTAGTTCTTTTAGTTTCTTCAATCAATTTTGCTTTAAAAGGCGAGGATGAGCAGAATGCTATTATTCAGGCCTATGTCAGTTTTCTCAATTCTTTAGACTTTCCCCTGCAGATATTAATTCAATCAAGAAATTTGAATATTGATGGCTATCTAAATAAACTTTCTAATTTAGAAAAAGAGCAAACTAACGAGCTGTTAAGAATGCAGATAGCCGATTATGTCAGTTTTTTAAAGGAGCTTTTGGAGCTGGGGCAGATTATGACTAAAAAGTTTTATGTTATCGTTCCTTTCGACGGCATCAAAAACAAGAGAAAGAAATTTTTTGAGAGAGTTTTAGAGCTGTTTTCTGCGGCTACAGTAATTAAAATGAGCCAGAAACGTTTTAGCCAGTACAGCGAAGAGATTAGAAGGAGAGTTGATTTTGTCAGGTCCGGCCTGTCCAGCGCCGGCCTGTCCAGCATTCAGCTAGAAACCCAAAGTTTAATAGAAATATTTTATAATACTTACAATCCGGAACTGGCTGATTCGGAAAAAATAGTTGATGTCAACGAGCTTCGGGCAGAGTCGTAACCGGCAACTGCCAACTGGCATTAGAATAACAAATAACAAAACAAGCATGGTTTTTAAACCGCAACAACTAGATAAAAAAAATTCAGAGCGGCTCAAAGCCGCCGCTGAACCGGATAAAAAAATAAGCGCCCGGGAACAAAAAGAAATTCTGGAGGCGGAAGCAGTTTATCGCCGGGGCGTAACCACCGTTAAGGATTTAATTGCTCCGGCCAGCATGCGGGTAGAGCCAAGGTTGATAGAACTGAACGGCGGCTTTTTGACTACCTTGTTTGTTATTAATTATCCGCGCTATATCAGCGTGGGCTGGTTTGCGCCCATTATTAATATTAATTGGCCCCTGGACATTTCTATGTTTTTTTACCCGGTTAAGTCCGATGTTATTTTAAAACAGCTGAAAAAAAAGGCCGGAGCTTTGGAAGCCCAGCTGATGGCCGATGCTGAAAAAGGCGCGCCCCGCGACCCTTTGCGGGAAACGGCTTTGCGCGATATTGAAAAGTTAAGGGATGATTTGACCCAGGGCGTGGAGCACTTTTTTCAGTTTTCTTTATATGTAACTATTTATGCCAAGAGCCAGGCAGAGCTGGAAAAGCAAGTTGACGAAATGAGCTATCTTTTTGGCTCTAAGCTGGTTTATTCCAAGCGTTCTTTATACCAGGCGGAGCAGGGGTTCAATTCCTGCCTGCCCTTATTTAACGATCAGCTGCAGATTTCTTTTAATATGAATTCTTCGCCGGTGGCTTCTTCTTTCCCTTTTATTTCTTCGGAGCTGACTTCCGACAACGGCATTCTTTACGGCATTAACCGGCACAACAACAGTTTGATAATTTTTGACCGCTTTACTTTGCAAAACCCCAACGCTGTTGTTTTTGCCACTTCCGGCGCCGGCAAGAGTTATGCCATTAAGCTGGAGGTTTTGCGTAGCATGATGCTGGGCATAGAGGTGATTATCATTGACCCGGAGAATGAATATAAATATTTAACCGAGACAGTGGGCGGCGCTTATATCAACGTTTCTTTGAATTCACCCAGCAAAATCAATCCCTTTGACCTGCCCAAGGCCATCGGCGACAACACCAAGCCCGCCGATATTATCAGGAGCGCCATCATTACTTTAAAGGGCTTAGTCAGATTAATGTTGGGCGATTTAACCAACCAGGAAGACTCTTTAATAGACCGGGCGCTTTTAGAAACTTATGCTAAAAAGGATATTACGCCGGACAGCGACCTGACTAACATTGAGCCCCCCTTAATGCGGGATTTTCAGGAAGTTCTGGAAGGCATTGAAGGAGCGGAGAGTTTAGTGGTAAGATTAAAGAAATATACCGAAGGAACTTTTGCCGGCTTATTCAACAGCCCTACCAATATTGATGTTGATAATCAGTTGACCTGCTATTCGGTGAGGGATTTAGAAGACGAATTAAAGCCCATTGCCATTTATAATATCGTTAATTACATCTGGACTACCGTGCGCTCGGAAATGAAAAAAAGAATTTTAGTCATCGACGAGGCCTGGTGGCTGATGCAGAGAGAAGACAGCGCCAAGTTTATTTTCGCCCTGGTTAAGCGCTGCCGCAAGTATTATTTAGGCGTTACCACCATTACGCAGGACGTCAACGATTTTTTAACTTCTTCTTACGGTCAGGCAATCGTAACCAATTCGGCTCTGCAGCTTTTGCTAAGGCAGTCGCCGGCGGCCATCGATAATATCCAAAAGATTTTTATGCTGACCGAAGGAGAAAAATATTTATTGCTGGAAGGCAATGTCGGCGAAGGCATCTTTTTTGCCGGCAATAAACACGTGGCTATTTTAGTCAAGGCCTCTTACACCGAAGACCAGATCATTACCTCCGACCCGCGCCAGCTGTTGGAAATTGAAGCGGCTAAAAAAGAGTTCGAGGCCACCATGCAGAGCCAGGATGATCAGGAAAGTTTGTAAGGCATTTTCAGTTATTGATTAAGCATCAATGAGAATTATGTCAATTAATTAGCGTAAATCAAACTGAAAACACAGATAGTTCACAGATGGCGCACTGATGACTCGCTGATTGATAATAGAATGCATCCGTGAGCTATCAGCGTGTTATCGGTGAACTGTCAGTGATTATTGGTGAGTCATCAGTGAAGTTAAATTTAAATCATCAACTTAACTAGATTAGCTTAATCCATAGCATTAATCCATCAAAAATATGTTGAGACGAAGAACTATTATCATTATAATTTTAGCAGCCGTTGGCTTGTCTATTGCCCTGGTGCTTAGCGACCGCTATTTTAATGAACCAGCAGAAACTGATTTAGTTAATCAATCTTCGGTTAATCAACAGCCGGCTAACTTAAATCAACAAAATAATGCCCTTAATCAGAATCAGCCGGCCGGGCAGCAGTTAAATATTTTATCCCCCTTAGAACAGAGTTTTTATAACACCGCCAGGAATTTTGCCGAGCGCTATGCCAGCTTTTCAACGGACAGTAATTTTGCCAATTTGGAAGAGGTTAAGCTGTTTTCTACCGCGGCCATGATTAATCAGCTTGACCAAATAATCAGCCAGGGCCAGCAGACCGCGGGATTTTACGGAGTAACTTCCAAGGTTTTGAATGTTAATATCGAGGAATTAACTGAAGAGTCGGGTGCGGGCCGGGCTCTGGTTTCGCTGCAGCGCCAGGAAACGCAAACTGATGGCCAAACCAAAGTTTTTTACCAGAATTTAGAACTTTATTTAATAAAATCAGAGGATAATTGGCTGGTAGACAGATCTGAATGGCTGGAATAAACTAATTTTATGGCAGATTTTTCATCACCCACACAATTAGCCAGGCAAAATGCTAAGCAAAAAAGAACAAAGTCAAGAGAACAGCGGGATTATGATCAGCAAATGGCTAAAGGCGCCCAGCGCAGCGCCGCTATGTTTCAACGGCCAGCTCCGCTAAATGAAGCTTTGGCCGCCGGCGACCAGCGCAGCCAAGAAATAAACACCCCGGCAGAAAAAAGCAACGCTGGCCGGTCTTTGGCCAAACAACGGTTGCAGTCCAATGCTGTTAAAAATCGGTATGCTGATAAGTTGGGTTTAGCCAAAGGGCTGCAGGATCCCAAAGTTATGGCTGAAATAGCCAGCCAAAAAGTTTTTTTAGCAGCGGTTTTTAAACTGCTCTGGTCGTGGCTTTTGTTTCTACCAGCTTTAATTGCTTTGCATATTTATTGTTTTGTCAGCGCCGTTACTAGAAAGAAAATTTTTGGCGAAATGTCGTTGGTGCAGATACTGCAGTTTTTAGGCGTTACGGCGCTGGTAGGCGCAGCGCTGCTGGTTATCTTTTTTATAGTGATGGTGATTTTAGACATTTATGAACATCCTTTTAAAAATCTTAAAAATTTAATGGAAATGGCTTTATGAGTGAAAAATTTAAAAAGAATTTGGTTATTATCGGCTTTATCGTTATAGTTATAATAATAGCTTATGCTATTTATTATTTCTTTTTTAGGCCGGCGCCAAAGCCGCCCTCGTATTATTTTACCCCTTCAACCGAAATTATTCCCGGTCAGCTGCCGTCCATTATTAACGAGAATACTAATAGAAGGATCGAAGAAGAGTATGCCGGACTGCCTTCTATAGAAAGGGTGCCCCAGGGAGCGGTTATTTCAGACAAGGCCAAGGGCGGCTATACCGCGGTTCAAAAAAAATTAGAAGCCGGCGCTTTTCCCAAAGTCGGAAAAGACGGCAGCTTGGTGTATTATGACAGCAGCCAGGGGCGTTTTTATAAAAGAAACGCCGATGGCTCCATTACGCTTTTAACTGCCCAGCGGTTTTATGCAGTCAGCCGCATTACCTGGTCCGATGATGCCGCCAAAGCAGTGTTGGAATATCCGGACGGCTCCAATATTGTTTACGATTTTAATGAGAACAAGCAGTCTACCCTGCCAAAAGAGCTGCAGGACTTTGATTTTTCTAATAATGGCCAGATGATTGCCGCCGAGGCCATTGGCCAGCAGACAGAAAACAATTGGATAGTTACCAGCAATCCTGACGGCGCCAATATCCAGTTTATTGAAAGAATCGGCGACCAGGCCAATAACGTTGATGTCAATATCTCGCCTAATAATCAGGTGGTGGCCACTTATCGTGAAAATGCCAGCGCCGGCAGCCAGGAGATTGTCTTTATTGGACAGCAGGGAGAAAATTTTAAGAGCATGGTTGTTAATGGTTTGGGTTTTGCCGGACAATGGACCCCCAGCGGCGAAAAGCTGCTCTACAGCGCCTTTCAGCCGGCTAACGGCTTTAGGCCCACTTTGTCTTTGAGCGGCGCCTTTGGCGATTATATCGGCGCTGGCAATATCGATTTGGGACTGCAGACCTGGTCCGACAAATGCGCTATTTCCGCCGACAGCTCCTCGGCTTATTGCGCCGTGCCTCAAAATTTGCCCGAAGGCAGCGGCTGGTACCCGGAACTGGCTCAAAATTTGCCGGACACTTTTTATAAAGTAGATTTAACCAGCGGCCAGACGACTCTGCTGGCTGAACCGGTGGGCAACCAGCCCTTTTATTCCGCTGCTTCTGTTTTTCTTTCTCCGGATGGAAAGACTTTATACTTTCAAGACCAGTCCGGCTCGGTGTACGGAATCAATTTGCCATAATTTATCTTAAATCTCCAGTCTCCAGTTTTCAGTTTTCAGTTTTTAGTCTCCAGCCTCCATCCTTCAGCCTTCAGTCTTCAGCCTTCAGTCTTCAGTCTTAAATCTTCATCCTTTAAGCCCGCTGAATTTGTTACAACAGTAATTTAACCCTTAATCTTAAGTACTGTTAATTATCTATGACCCAACAGCAAAAAGTTAAAGTTTTAATTGTTGTCCTGTTAGTTTTTTTGTTTTTAGCCACTACCTTGATTTTGGTCAGATTTATTATCGGTAAAAAGATTCTTTCCCAGAATCAACAGAATATTGACTTAATTCTTAAAAGTTTAAAAGAGGGCGATGAGCTTGAATTAACTTCGCCTATTTTTAAAACCAGCGATCCGGCTCTGGGCAATAAAGAGGCGGAAAATGTTATTTTTGAATTCGGCAGCTTTGCCTGCCATTATTGCCGCCAGCAGGCAGAGGTTTTTGACCAGCTATTCAAAAAATATCCCCAACAGGTTTTTTTAGTCTGGAAAGACGCGGTTAGCCCGCTGGATCCCTTGGCCGCCGCAGCGGCTTTGGCGGCCCGCTGCGCCCAGGCGCAGGACCGCTTTTGGCAATTCCATGATTATTTATTTATTAATCAAGAAAGTTTGGGCGAGGAATTATACCAGAATATTGCCGTTAATCTTAATTTGGACATAAATGAGTTTAACCGGTGTTTAGCCGGCGGAGAATTGGCTTTGTATATTGAAAGCGATATTGCCGAAGCCGGCGCTTTGGGCGTTGACGGCACTCCTTATTTATTTATCAACGGCCAGCGCTTTGGCGGAGTTATAACTTTGGAGGAATTAGAAGAAAAATTGAATTTGAGGTAAAATGAGGACTGAGGACTGAGGATTGGGTTTCAACATCATTGAATTATGAATAAAATGACATTAGCAAAAATTATTAAACTGTTAACCATAACTGTTTTTTTAACTGTTTTACTGCTGCCATGCTTAACGGCCCAGGCCGCTTGGGGAGATTCAGAAAAAGAAACAATAGAATTTTCGCCCAATGTTTCCATTCCGGGCAGCGAATTTAAAACAGGCGAGCCGGTAGCGGTGGAACAGACGGGCCAGCCCAATTTACTGGTAAGATACATTCAGGCGATTTATAAGTTTTTTGTGGGCATTGCCGGAATTGTGGCCGTGTTTATGATAGTTTTTGGCGGGGTAATCTGGCTGTTTAGCGGCGGCAATGCTACTAAAATCGGCCAGGCCAAGGAAATTATTCTTGGCGCAATTTTTGGCCTGCTGTTAGCCCTGGGCTCTTATATGATTTTAAATACTCTTAACCCTAGTTTGGTTAATTTTCAATTGCAAGTCGCAGAGGTGCCTGGCCTGACTTTGCCGGCTTATTGGTGCGATGATGTAGAAGTGGCCTTTGACTTTCAGGATCCTTATTTTACCGATGTTATAAACGGGGGCTATGTGTTACAAGAAGGAACTCTTTGTAGTCGCCAATACTATTTGCCAATTAAATCTTTAAACGAAAAAAAGAAGTATACTTGCCACGGCCGCGAAGGTTGCGACATTGGCGAGACCTGCGGTCTTTATTTTACCAGTAAAGGCATGGAGAATAAATGCATGGCCCCGCAAACGGCTTGCCAGTCAATTGGTGATAGCAAAGCCGAAGATTACGGCATGGAAGAGGGCCAAAACGCCTGTAATACTCTTAAAATAAAACCTGAACAAGGCGTCTGTTTATGGCTGAATCATGCCGTTGCCGCTTCAGATACCGGCGGAGATTATTGCAAGTTTTTTGACAGAAGCTGGCTGGATAGCGTGTGCCCCAATGTGGAACAATGCGATGATTATATTTTTTTGAGCGAAAGGCAGCCGGAGCAAAGGGCTTTTTGCACTAATAATGTTTGCGCTATTGTTACCAACAAGAATTTAAATTGTAAATTTATAGAGCCTGGCTATGTTGGCCAATGGATTACTGATGTGTTAGGGTACCCAATAAACTTAGTAGCGAATATATGGAACATTGGTTTTACTACTGCACTTGACGTTACCCCTCCTATAAGCAGTGATAACACTAATGGCAATTGTGTTCCTAAATAGTAATTTATACCCATTATTTAATTAGCAAAATCGGAATTATTAAAGCGAAGGAGTATAAACATGATGATATTCGGCTGATTCTTTATTTCTTGCTCGTTAAGCTACAGGAAGCCAGACTTTCCATAAGAAGTTAGATTTTATATTCTGTTTAGAAATTTATGCTGCTCCCAAAGAAATTTTTTAAACAAAAAACTTTAAAAGTCGCCCGGCAGCTGCTGGGCTGTTTTTTGATCCGTCAAATCGGCAAGAAAAAGATAATCGCTAAAATCATTGAAACCGAAGCGTATTGCGGACCCAAGGATTTAGCCAACCATGCCAGCAAGGGCAGAACCAAACGAACCGAAGTGATGTTCGGGCCGGCCGGCCATGTTTACGTCTATCTGATTTACGGCATGTATTATTGCTTTAATGTTGTTACGGAAAAAGAGGGCTATCCGGCGGCGGTATTGATTCGAGGCGTGGAAATCAATAATCAGGAAATCCTCGGGCCGGGCAAAGTTTGTAGGGAATTGAAGATTGATAAAAGTTTGCATGGCGTTGATTTGATAAAATCAAACAAAATTTGGCTGGAAAGCTATAAAGGAATAAAAAATCGGAAGATAAAAAAAATGCCACGGGTTGGTGTGGATTATGCCGGGGAGTATAAGGATAAGCTGTGGCGGTTTGTATTAATCAAGTAACAAGATACAACCAACCCTTCGATAGGGCTCAGGGCCTATCGGCAAGAAACAAACAAATCTCAAACTCAATCCCCGATTTAATCGGGGACAAATGTCAAACAAACCCCCAAAATAAAAAATTACAGATAAATACTGAGACACGCTGACCATTTGCGGATAAACGCTGATATGCGCTGATGTTAATTATGTCCGCTAATATCAGCGAATATCCGCGCACCTCAGCGTATCTCCGCGATTATCAGCGTTATGGGAAAATAAAATTTTTAAAATAAAAAGCGGCTATCCCTGACGGAATAGCCGTTTGTATTACTGGTGATATTAGGTTACTTCACTAACAGCATTTTGCGCGCAAGTGAACGCTTGCCAGTTAGCAGTTTGTAAACGTACACGCCGGATGACAGATCCATAGCGTCGAACGTAACCGTGTGTTGACCGCTGCCGTAAGTTCCGGAAGTAATCTGCGCCACCTGTTCACCCTTCAGGTTGTAGACTGTCAGCGAAACCTGGCTGACCTGCTCCAGCGAGAAGCTGATGCTGGTTGCTGGGTTGAAGGGATTCGGGTAGTTCTGCCGCAGGTCAAAGGCCCTCGGCGTTGCATAGCGGCCCGAGCCGGGGATTTCGAATCCAGGTATCTGCTCCACGTGGAAGGGGATGTCCTGCTCCACCAGCGGTGTTGCCTCGATCTCCGTGATTGGGACCGTGTGGTAGATCACGTTGTTGAACGTATAGGTGCCTTCCTCCTGAATCACGAAACCGGCATCTTTATCTAAGATGTACATAATGTGGCAGGCGCCATCCACCAGTTTCGCCATGGTGGGAGACAGCTCGGAAAGGCACTGTCCGGGAGCCGCTAAGTAGGGAGTAACCGTATTGGTAACGTTGATCCCCTCCGACCAATTTAAGCCTCCGTCTGTGGACATGGAGATGAAGACTTCGCCGGATGGGAATCCCCAGCCCTGCGTGCTCGGCGTAGCGCTAAGCGCCGTGGTATCCGTATCATATTGTTGGTACATGCAGTAGAGGTAACCGGTGCTGGGATCCTGGCCCAACGAAGGACGTTGGGCTTTTACGTTCCATGCTCCGCAGTAGGGATCTTCGTAGTAGGGATCGTCGTACGCTTTGGCGATGATGCTGTACTCGCCGGGATTCTCCTCGGACCAGTGCCAGATCAGCGAAGCATTCCACCTTGAACTGCCTTCAATAGGGAACACAATACGGGTGGTGAACGCCACGTGGGTGTAGTCGTTCATATCAATGAACGCGTTCAGATCGGTGTACACTCGGAGAGTGTCCATCTGCGCCATCAGGGTGTCTGGATACCACATGGTATCCGGTGGAAAGAAATTGGTTATGTTGAACGCTTCATCGAAGTTCAGATCCAGACCGTCATCGTCAATCAAAACCCAAATGTCATTGTCCCACTGCGCGTAGTCTCCAAGCGGATCGGGGAACATCGGGTCCAGAGGATAGGTCCATGCGACGGCGACCTTGTTGGACGCATCGGAAGTCGCGATATCCGATGCAATAGTCATAGTCCAGTCGAACATCGTCCAGGTGCTGTCGTAGGTGATCTGCCAGGAAGCCGGAATGTATGTACCGGTAATGTAATACTGGCGCTGTGGCGAACCGGGCTCTAAACTCGCAGGATTCTCGGTGGCAATTACACGGATGAGCTGATCACTGCTGAACTGGATGCGGGGCCAGATGACCTCTAAATCTGCAGGATAGGGCTCATAAACCCAGGGGCACTCGAAGTTCAGGAAGGCGCCGACGTGCGGAAAGAAGTCGCAAGCTACTGCCGCGTGAGCGTTCATCGAAGTGGTACCCTGAATCTGGTGAAACGATGGGAAAGCA
Organism: Patescibacteria group bacterium; assembly: GCA_018818425.1. Classification (GTDB taxonomy): domain Bacteria; phylum Patescibacteriota; class Patescibacteriia; order UBA1558; family UBA10009; genus JAHISB01. Next base: position 12,746 of record JAHISB010000037.1, on the reverse strand, counting down.
ATACCGGCAAAGTCCACGTCTAAGGTAGTATAACCACCTCGATCCGTGGTTTCAACTGCCGTGCCTTCCGCGTGCCAGCCTTGCGCACCCTCTGGATCAATGTAGTTGTAGTACACATGCCGTTGTACGGATTGCGTGTCCAGACCGTTCATCCAAACGAAGTGGATGTAGTCCAGCTCATCCTTTTCCACCATTCTGCCAATGGTGCCGTTGTGCTGGTTCTCGTACCAGGTTGTGCCGATGACCACTGTGTCGCCGACGATATCCGTCTCCGCAATGCCCCGTTGTGCGTAAGGAGGATATATTACCGGCGCGATCACGTTTTCAGCGCCTGTGATAATCCTATCCTCCTGAACCGGCATAAGCGGGCTGTACTTCGCAAAAGTCAAATTTGGAAGTACAAGAAGAAGTACAAGAAGTAGTGCGACAACAGTTGTTAGTGCTCTGATTGTTCTCATGATTCCTCCTAGTTTGGAATGAAATGATTTTAATGAACAGAACAAGGGGTAAATCGGCCAAAAATGAAGATTGGAGCATAAATATCTTTCATTCATCATTCCAGGCTGATCTGTTCCCTTATTATGGAACCTTAGCTGAAAATTGATTAATTGTCAATACCCCCTTTATTCACAATTTGACAAATTTTTTATAATTGTTAAAATTGAGTAAAGGTCAGAATTTCTTTATTAAATTTACAAAAATATGAGAAAAATAACTATTATTTTAGTGTTAATTTTGCTTATGGCAGGCCTTTTTACGGCAACGTTTAGGGTTAAGGCCGGGAATAAAGGCGGCGATGAAGGCTTTGCTATCGGCACAATCATCGAAGAAGGCGCTGGCAGCTCTCGAGCGGCGATTAAGTTTTAGATTAGCCGCTAAAGAATATAACAGCCGTGTAACATTAACATGATTTTCATTTTTTTGAAATTATCAGCGTGTTAGAAATGTAAATATAAGTTTTGAGAACTCGGGTCATGCAACCTGAGTTTTTAGCATTCAAATGATTGCTGGGCCGCTTAATTTTATTTAAAAAAGAGCCCTATCGAAATTAATCGATAGGGCGTTGATAACAGCACTTCCTCCCAGAGCGCTATTTGATTATTACCATTCTGATGGTTTTGTTAAAACCTTGAGTATTCAGGGCGCAGAAGTAGACGCCGCTGGCAATGTCAGTTGCTTCCCAAGTGATGTGGTGACTACCCGCTTCCATCCAACCGTCAACCAAGCTCGCTACTTTTTGACCCATAAGGTTGTAGACTTCAAGAAAAATCTTTGAAGTCTGCGGCAGATCAAAGAGTATGTTGGTTGAGGGATTGAAAGGGTTAGGATAATTTTGGTGTAAGGCAAAGTTTTGTGGCAGTAAACTAGCATTACTCCCTGGCAGTTCACCACTCATTCCGGAAAGCCAGTTCAACAGACCTTGGGTCTGGATTAAATAATCCACAGGATCTGCTGGCCTTAAGGAAGCGTTGCTCCCCAAGAGAGGACGATCCCTCATCTTTCCTGATTGACCACTATTTAACCAATCAGTAAGATATGCACTTCCGATTTTAATCACCGCCATAACAGAGTCTCTGGCAGAAGAGTTTGGATCTCTGATAATAGCTTCCTGCTCTTCTATCATGCCTTGTAGATCCGCTGCGGATTGAGTGATGCCCCCTTCAAGCTGGCCCGTGTATCTTATCTGGATATTTGGCCCACCTGACCCCTGTATATTCTCTACGGAATCAACTGTCTCTACCCAGACTTCAAACAGTCTAGCAAAGTTTTGTGGAGAGATTTTCTGGCGAGCCTCAAGAGTATCGGTCACATTTTCTCCCCACCAATTGCCAGCCACAGAAGTCATGTAGCCGTCTGCTGGTAAGCCAGCTAAATTAGCCAAGATCAGCGGTATGGTTGGCGGTCCTCCGCCGGAGTCATGAATGTTATTGTGACCATTGTAGATTCCGGGGAGAAGAAAGCCGTCAATCCAGATTTCTTCGGCAGAGTGGTTATATATTGAATTATAACCCCGAGTCACAATAATGGGCGTCTGTTGCCCATTTTGATCAAAGGGATTGTATGTTTGATGGCTCATTATTGGTTCGGAGTCCGCAAACAACCGCATCCCCTGGCCAAAGCCATCATGGAGGTTGTTAAAGCCCATATCGGGCGAGGTGTTCCAGAAATCCAGATCACTCCAAGCAGCGCTATTAACCTCATTATTTAGCATCGTTGGGCAGTAACAGTCCTCAAGGAAGACCCCGACATTTCCTCCTGCAAGGACATTATTTTTAATTGCAAGGGAGTTGCAGCCAAATGCCCAAATGCCGGTTGCGCCATCAGGCAATTCAAAACAGTTCTCTTCAACTGTTATGAAATCACTGCCCAACAATATCAGAGCGATACTGTCGCAGCCGGCAAAAGCATTGCCGAGGATTTTTTTCTCGGCTATGGCGCCATACCCTTGGGTGTAGTAAATGCCAACTCCGCAACTGTCAAAGGAACTATTAAGGATATCAACGTTGCTGTTGTTGGCATAAATCCCCCAATCACAGTTTTTGAATGTATTCCAGGTAATTGGAGAGATTGTATTAGTGTTGATTTCTATGCCGTACTTTAATCTCTCAAATTGGCAGTTGCTGATGACAGAGCTTGGCTCGGTATTGTTTGTCAAGACAAGACCATAGCCCGGGGTAGCCCCGCCCTGGAACTTAATTGGGTTACCGGCTGTGCCTTGAGCCATAATGGCGCCTTCAACCTTGAGCCAACAGTTGTTGTGTAAGACTACGTTGGCGCCGGGCTCTATGGCTAGGGTTATGCCTTGCGGAACCAGCAGGTTGTCAATGATGTCTACGCGTCCGCTCCAGACAGTATTTTGGCTTATAGCCCCGCCAGTTGGTTGGATTAAAATGTTAGTCCCAGGATCTCCGAATAGTGTGTAGTGCCTTCCATAACTGGACAGGTTGGCAGCCATGGTGGCGGGCGGACCAATCAGGCCGCTATAGCTATTCGGCAGCGCTGTGGCAAAATCGCCAAACATAAAGTTGGTATAATATGTTTGGACATTTGCCGACATGGTATAGGTCATTTTGACCGGGCAGAGAACAGCAATTGTCCCCCTTAAATCCTTAACCAGGAATTGTTCGGCAAAACTGTCGTTAAGGATGTTGCCCCAAGAGGGAGCCCACTCGGTGGAGTCATAGTCAAAATAGCCAGGATAACAAGCGGTCAGTAAAAATAAAGGCCACCGACCATCGCTATTTTGAATGACTTGATCGGTACCTTCTTGCCCCAACCCAAAATAGTCTCCGAAAGTCAGAAGGTACCAAAACGCCAAGCTGGTGTTTAAGGTGCCATGACCCAAGTAGCCACAAATAAAAGCGCCATCAGGATTGGGAGCGGTAGTTGCCTGGTAGTTTCCAGACATAATTGGGCCAGTCCAAACCTCTCTGGGATCAGTTAAATCAGGATTCGGCCAGACAAAGCAGGATTGATGTATGTCATCTGCTGGCACGGTGGTAGCGCTTAGCGGTCCCTGACCATTAGTGTGGTCATAGCTCAAGTAGACATGGTAATCCGTATTACTATGAAGAATATCTACCATTTGACCGAAAGTGCTTTCTTGGGTATTCCAGAGATAACTATCATAGGTCCAGTCCCTGTCTCCTCCGACACATAGAGTCGTTCCGCCTTGCAGAGCAATGGAATTTTTCCAGTTGCCGGTGACGGGAGTAGTTTCGTAGCTGATGATTTTATATATGACATTAGACAACTCTTGATATGTTCCTGCCGGCAGGCGGCCAATGGACAGATCCTGCCAATTAGCGATTCCTGCAGAATCCACATTTGCATACCAGAAGTCGGAGGCAAATGATAAGTCCGACACTGGCACCGCTTCGGTTCTGGGGATAAGCGGGTCAAAAGGCGGTTGCTTTCGCTGGCCATTTTCATCAGTATCATCCCAGGCATCACCAACCAGCAGAACAAAGGGCAGATGCCCGTCGGAACTAATCGGCGAACTTCCTTGGTGGTAAACATCAGCCAGGAAGTTTTTGATGTTTAACCAGTTTGTCCAGCCGGGAATATCGCCGACGCGGACAATTTTTACGGCAAAGCCGTTAAGACTGGCGCGGTGAGCTGCCAATTCTTCAATTTTGGCGCTGTCTTCATGGCTGTCGGCAAATTTATTGCCGACGATTACAAGGTAATCACAAATTAATCCTGGAACTACCGGGCTCCAGGCCCAGCTGCCAAAGCCAGTTCTTTCCTGTTGGGGCATTTGGTAATTGATAATCGCCTGGCCGGCCATGGCGTTAAAGATTCCTACATCTCTCTGCGCCGGACCGCTGGGATTGACAAACCTGACGGTAACCTGGGACTCTTGCCAAATTTCCAGTTGGCCGGTGGCCGGCGAACAGCGGATAGGCGACAGTTTCACTTCAACCAAATGCTGGTCGCGGAACTGGTCAAACTGGTAGCTGGCAATGTTTTCCGGATAGAATTCGCTGGTTGCGTACAGCGAATCATCCCGGGCAAAGCTATTTACCATGCCATTGCGCTCGGGCGCGGGATTTACCCGGTACCCGCGCAGTCGTAGAATGTTAGAGCTGGCAACTTCCAGATCTACGTCATCGCAGCTCGGTATAGCCAACCGAACCGTAATTACAGGTAACTCCGGAGCGCCTGGCTCCTCCAAACTTTCTCCTTCCGGTAATGACAAACGGAAATATGATGGGTCTAGCCACGATGGCTCAACGTTCATACCTGGGATGGAGATATGGAAGACCACGCCATTGTTATCACTAGACATCAGGTTTATTTCGGGGCGGTTTTGGTCTCGCCCATCAAAACTCACCCATTCGGCTTGCGCCAACCCCGCGCTTATTATAAGCAGGGTTAACGCAATTAGGACCATTCGTAAGGAATTCATCTTGCCCCCTTCTCTTTGTTATTTTGCTGTTGGGCCTCGGTTGAATTATTTGATGATGCATAGTCTTTCCTTTTGTATCCCTTGTTCGGTTTTCAAAATTACAAAGTAGTTGCCGCTGGCAAGGTTGAATGGCGGAGGAGGTTGCCATTGGTGGAAACCAGAACCCTGAATAGTTGTGGTCGTCAGGATGGTTTGCCCTCGGAGATTGTAAATCTCCATCGTAACATTGGACATTACTGGCAGGTGATAACCCACGGTAAAGTTAGGATTGGCCGGATTAGGGAAGATGCTCAATTCCAGCTCGTTTGGCAAAGCTGTGGTATTTTCAGTAATGCCACTGGAACTAATAATATGGGTGTGCGTTTCCCAGTCCAGACCGTTGTTGTAACTGACATAAATCTCAATTTTACCGCCGGGCTGATACAAGTTGATGTCAACCGCGCTAAAGTAGATTGCATTGTCTCTGCCGGCTGTCATATCGCAGATGAGCCAGCCAGCGCCAATAACATCAAAGTCTTTAATCAGCTCGAAGCTTTGGCCATTGTCAGCGCTTTGCCAGATGATGTTTACATTATAGTTAAAGAAGTAAATTTCACCCGGCCGGTAGCCGCTTTTAAGAATCGGGCGACTGCCGCTAACTTCAGCTAAGTTCCAGAAATTGGAACAGAAGCTGAATGTTTCGCCAAAATCATCGCTCCGGTAAAGGTCCAGCCAGTAAGTGCAGACATAGACCTCGCCCGGCTGACTGCCTAAAGCCAAAGAGTAAATCCAACTGGTGTCAGGAATGCCCTGGCTAGAACACAGTATATAGTTTTCACCAAAATCTGTACTGCGCTCTAAGCAGCAGTCGTCAGCTCGGCGATAGATCTCGCCTTCTAAGCAGCCAGCATCGTAGAGAGTGTTATTGCCGATTAGACCGTTGACTAATTCCCAACTTTGGCCGCCATCGTCACTTAATTTAAACTCATAAGGATCATAGTCTAGACGATAGAGCATGTTAGGTGTTTTGTCGCTAATAAGACTGCCTACGGAAATAGTTGTTGGGTTAGTGAACTGAATCGTAATGTCTGCTCCGCTATTTAAACTTTGGTAAACAGCGGCGTTGCCTAGGACACTGGGGCCTGGACCGGTAAAGTAAATCTCACCGTTATTAGACCCCGGAGTTATTGCTCCAGAACTGCTATAGCTTGTTTGCCAGAAGCAAAAAAGCAAAACAGCGCTGATAGCCAGCACTATAACTGTTTTCATGGCTTTTCTCCTTATTTTTTATATTTTCTTAGCTTTTTGCCTATATTTAATTTTCAATGTGCTGTAATGTTTATAGTGAACATTTTTTTCAGATTTGTCAAGCCCGCCTGTCTTTCACACCAGCGCCATTTAAAAGGATTATAAGGATAAATTGTGGCGGTTCGTTCTAGTGAGTAAGGCGTAGGGGGGCAGTGTGTAGATTTTAAATAAAAAAGCCAAACATTTTTAGGTAGAGGAAGATTAATGTTTGGCTTTTGCCTTATTAGGCGATTAGTGTTAGGCGATTGGTAACCCTGCCTGATATTCAGCCTCTAGGGTTACGAAACCCAGTATGCGGTGCCCTTGACCATCCGGATCTGGGATAAAAATAAATTCGGGCGTATTACCCGGGTTCAGGATTACTCCTTCGACCAAAAGCGTTGTTCCGGCCAATGGTCGGACCGAGGCATCCATGCTAGTGGCCAGCACCCCGTTAGTTTTCACTTTTACAGGTTCGGCCAATTTGATCACAGTGCGATCGTCTCCAAAATATTTTTGGATTTTTTGAACATCACCCATATCAAACAGGGGCAATGTTTTTAGAGCCGCAATTTGCTCTGGTGTTAAATTTAACATATTCGACCCTCTTTTGTTTTTTCGACCTCATTTCTTTTATACCAATTTAACAAACAAAAGAGTAAGTTTTAAGGACCTCTCATAATGGCCTCCTAAATTTTGAGTGATGATGGTTTTATTTATTTTTTATTTTGATATTGAAATGTGCAAAAACCATGGGGGAGCAAATCAGCGCCGGGGAGGTCGATGTAATAAGTGCCCGACTGGCCCAAACCCTTTGATTCAGGACCTCTTCAATGATGCGATTGTGGACCTGGTTATTACAGGGTTTAGGCGTACAGACTTGCCCCCTCCAAATTATTTAAGATTATAGCTTAAAATTAATTATTTGTCAAATCGAGTCGCGTATCGTGTCGCGTATCGTGTATCCTGTATCGTGTATCTTATATCAAATATTAAATATCACACATTTATATATTACGTATCATACTATTCAGGATGAACATCTCCAGCCAGCTTGATTGTTTCAAGAATTTCGGGGAATTCTTCAACTATTATTTGGCTGGCTTTTTTGGTTTCTTCAATCAGCTCAACATCGGTCAGCTTGGCAATTTTAAGAGTGGTAAAAAAGCCGGTCTGCTTGCTGCCAATCAGATTGCCCGAGCCCCTGATTTTTAAATCTTCTTCGGCCAGCTTAAAGCCGTCAAAACAGCCAACTAATGTTTTTAAGCGCCGGATTGATTTTTCGGCAGAGCTTTCGGTGAATAAAAAGCAATACGACTGGCGGGAGGAACGGTTGACCCGGCCCCGGAATTGGTGGAGCTGGGCTAAGCCAAAACGCTCGGCCGATTCAATAATCATCACATTGGCATTGGGCACATTAACGCCCACCTCCACTACCGAGGTCGTTACCAATAAGTCTAACTTGCCTTGGTGGAATTTATTCATTACTTCTTCTTTGACTTTTGGTTTTAGCTTGCCGTGCAAAAGCCCGATTTTTAAGTCAGAAAAAACTTCTGCCGAAAGCTTTTGATACTCTTCAGTAGCGGCCTTGACTCCTAATTTATCAGACTCCTCAATCAGCGGACAAATCACCAAGCCCTGCCGGCCCTGCTTTATCTGATTTTTGATAAAGTCATAGGCCTGTTTTCTTTGCTGGGGTTCAACCAGTTTGGTTTCGGGCTTTTTGCGGCCGGGCGGCAGTTCATCAATTATTGATAAATCAAGATTGCCGTAAATCGTTAAAGCCAGTGTCCGGGGAATGGGCGTGGCTGTCATGGAAAGCAGGTGAGGGGTAGTGGCGGCATCGCCGGATTTTTCCCTGATGGCTTTGCGCTGGTCAACGCCAAAGCGATGCTGTTCATCAATAATCACCAGTCCCAGATTTTTAAACTCAACCTTTTCTTGAATTAAAGCATGAGTGCCAATCACTAAATCAATTTCTCCGGCGGCAATCAATTTTAACAGCTTGGCTTTGGAAATTTTTTCCGGCTCTTCGTCAGTCGTATTGATAATCATTTGTTTGCCGCTGGTTAAAAGCGCCAGGCAACATTCAACTGGTTTAAGAAGCTCGCGGAACGATTGAAAGTGCTGGCTGGCCAAGATCTCGGTAGGCGCTAAAACTACTGCCTGCGATTTATTCAAAATGCAGTTAGCTACGGCCAGCGCCGCTACGGCAGTTTTGCCGGAGCCGACATCGCCTTCCAAAAGCCGGTTCATGGGCCTGGGTTTTTCCATATCCAAAAGAATCTGCCAGGCGCACTTGCGTTGGGCATCGGTTAAAGTAAAACCGAGGTTCTTGACAATTTCTTTGGTCTTTTTTTCATGAAATTCTAAAGGCGTGCTGATGCTTTCTTTTAAATCTTTGCTGATTAAATAGTTTTGCAAATGAAGCTGAAGCAGTTCGTTGAATTTCAGTTTTCTAACGGCCTGTTCCATCTTTTGCTTGTTTCCTGGAAAATGAATATTGGCAAGAGCGTCGGTTAAATTAATCAACTGATGATTTTTTATAACTTTCTCCGGCAGCCAGTCAGCAATCTGCTTCACTAAAGGCAGCGCTTGTTTTATTAAGAACCTCAACTGTTTTTGCGTCAGCCCCACTGTTAGCGGATAAATCGGCACAATCCGGGCGGTGTGGGCGGTGTCGTTGCTCACCTTTTCGTAAGAAGGATTTTTAAAGTAAGAATCAAATAAATCGCCTTCAACCTTGCCGGAAAAATAAACCTCATCATTATTTTGTAAAAGTTTAGTGATAAACGGCTGGCCAAACCAGATGGCTTTGATTGAGCCGCTTTCGTCAGTTAAAAAACATTCGGTGATTATCATCTTTTTTTTATAAGAACGCCGGTTTTCTAAAAGTTCAATTTTGCCTTTAACCGTAGCTACCTCGCCAACTTCAAGATCATCAATTTTTTTTAAATTGCTGAAATCGTCGTATCTGAAAGGATACCAATAAATTAAATCGCCGGCAGTAAAAACTCCCAAACGTTTTAGCTTGACAGCCACAGTTTTGCCAACGCCGCCAATGTTTTCAATCGGAGTATTTAAAGATAACATGTTTAGATTTTAGCAGATTCTTAACAAATAAAAAAGCCGCTTTGGTTTTTGGCGGCTGAAGGTTAAAATCTAGTTAACTAATAACAAGGTGGATTGAGGCTTGGAGGAAAAGGATAGTAAATATTGTCTATCCAATAAATGTCGGAAATAATGCCATCTGGACCGGCTGAAATTAAACGGTCCTGGCCACAGCCAGGTTGTTGTTCCAGTTCTTGCAAAGCATAAGGGCTTCCCCAAGGGTCGCGCAGAAGATGATCAACATTTTCTACAATACTGCCTGTTTCGGCAACTTTGTTTATCACTGCCTGCCAATTAGTAAAACAAAGATGGTCTTCGGTAATATTTCTAATATTAATATAATTTAACCAACACATACAACCACTTACACCACCACATCCTTGAAGGGTTACTACCTGGGAGGTCAATGACCATAAATTATTAGTAGTTTCGCCTAAGGCATATTGCACCATTTGCATAAATTGATTCATTTCGGAATAAGCTACAGCATACTGTGCTTTTAATCTGGCGTTATTAAGCGAGGCAAAGACAATACTGGCTAATAATCCAATAATCGAAATTACCACCAAGACTTCTATAAGCGTGAACCCCTTTAAGTTAGTTGAAATTTTATTTTGAGACATAATTATTGTTGAAGCAAATCTGATGGCAGGTTCTGGAATTCTGCGCCGCGGGGCGCGTTGCCTTCAAAGCCCTTGGGCGGCGCGGTCGGGCCTTTAAGAATGTTTATAGCAATAATTGTAGTTATTATTAAGTTGATAACCACTAAGCCAATTAAAATAAGATAGGCCTGCTGTTCGTTGAGCCGTCCGCCGGCAAGCTTTATTACCTGCTTAACCATTTTAGGGGCGCCTGTTGAATTGGACTGTTGGTTTAGGCGCTGTTGTTTAGATTTTGTTCTGGCCTCGCTGCGATAGTCGCCTAAATCAATCACTTCGTAGTTTCCTTGTTTTTGGTCCATAAAATTATTTTGGTTAAAGAACGGCTTATGTAAAAGAATTGTTTGCGCCCGTTCGTTTTGTCGGCTGTGGTGCGGCCGGGAGGATTTGAATCCCTCGGCGCGGCTCGGGACAATCCTCCCACTAATTTATTAAAAAGATTTGGCGTCCCCGAGAGGAATTGAACCTCTGGCCTCAGGCTCCGCAAGCCTGCGCTCTATCCAACTGAGCTACGGGGACTCAAGCCAGGCAAGGCAGGCAGGTATCCTCAAGCCATAGGCTGATCCGCCTTTGGCGGAAACTGAGCTACGGCCGCTTTTTTTGTTTATCCCGCACCACTTTCATAAATAATTTTTGATGTTTAAAAAAAATTATTGCTATCAAATTAATATTTTACGATTAAAGTAAATTGTTAAAAAAGTGGTGCGGGATTTATATAAAAAACACTCTTTTTAGAGTGTAGCTTATTTTTTTAAAAAAGTCTAGAGTTTAAGCAGTTTACTAACAGCTTCGGAAAACGGCTCTTCTTCTTTTTCTAAATCCTCATCAATATATTCGGTTAAAATTTTTCTGATTTCAACGGGACTTTGGTTTTGCAGCGGTATGGTTAATCGCGGCTTGGTAATAGCTTTAAAATTCAGGTAGAGATTAGTTGTTTCTGACGGTTTGTAGATAATATAAAAATCTTTTACAATTTCCCATGGATAAAAGCGCTTTTCCAGTTCCAAACCGTCTTCGGTTATGGCAAAAGTTATTAACTCCGGCTGGCTTTGGTATTTAATGATTAAAGTAATAGCGGCAATGACAATTATGACCGCAAAAAGGAAATTGATCGTTAAAATAGCATAGAGCAGGAGCAGAAAAGTGGTTATAATAGCCCAAAAATACCAGCTTTTGGTTCGGTTTGGCTTTTCAAATTCCGGAAAATTCCATTTGGCCAGGGTTTGGCCGCGGTCTTGGTTGTTTTTATTTTTTTCTGCCATGGCTTAATTATAAAAAAAGCAGAGCTATTCGTCAAGCTTTTTTTGAGAAAAACTTTTAATTTTGGTATAATTAACTTAATGAAATACGCTTTTATTATTATTTTACTTTTATTCATTTTTCTGCCAGTTTCGATTATTTTTGCCCAAACTCCCAATAATAACAACGCTTGCTGCTTGTGCCAGGAGGATATGGGGCCAGCTTGCTTGCCTTTAGGAGCAGAGAATAATTGCAGTGAGCTGGCCATAGGTTTGAGTTTGGATGATGAAAATTGCTCACCCATATCATGCGACTCACCCACTTGCACCGGCGGCGGAGAAAAAGAATCAGGATCTTTTAATTTAGAACCAATCAAGTTTCGTTTAAATCTGCCCATCCCTGGTTTGGAAGAATTTTCTCAAGGCGAGGGCATGGAGGTTAATAGCCAAACAATTACTAAATACTTTGGCGGCCTTTACCGATTTTTTGTAAGCATTGCCGGAATCGTGGCTGTTTTTATGATTACCATGGGCGGGGTTTATTGGCTTTTTTCCGGCGGCAACGATCAAAAAATCACTAAAGCCAAAGAGATTATTCTGGGAGCGGTGTTTGGCTTGCTGCTGGCCCTTAGCTCTTATATGATTTTATTCAATATCAACCCCGCTTTAGTGGAGTTTGAGGACTTGCCGGTCCCGGCCGTGGTTATGGAGATGAGTAGTCTGGTTACCGGCGCCTGTCCTTCGGAATCGCAAGTTAAAATTATTCCTTCAATTGATAAAGTATCTATTTCTTCTAATTGTTCCAATCCTCGCTTAACTCAAGAAACTATCGATAAATTAAAAGTGGCTTCGGAAAAGTTAAATAGCAACGAAACGCTGGTTATAACCAGCGCTTACAGAACTTACAAAAAGCAAAAAGAATTATATGACTGCTGGAAGCAGGGTTTATGCCCTAATGTAGCGGCTAAGCCATCCTGCAGCGCGCCGCATCAAACCGGCCAGGCCATGGATGTTTGTATTCAAATAGGCAGCAGGAATACTTGCGGCTATATAACTCAATCATGCAATGGCGGCTGTGCCGGTGTTTATAATTTAGGCAACGATCAGAAACGTTTGCAGGAGGTTATGCAGCAGGCCGGTTTTTCCAGATATTGCGGCGAGTGGTGGCATTTTGAAAGCACAGCCATGTCAAAGGCCTGTGGGCCCGGGCAGTATTAAACCCCTGGCTCTTAAACCAAGTGTTAAATAACAAGAGTGTTATTGTTGTTGACAATTAACGATTAGAGTATTATATTAGCGTAAGTTAAATAATTTTTAAAATATCGTGGAGAGGTACCCAAGAGGCTGAAGGGGGGAGTTTGCTAAACTCCTAGGTCGGGGTTTTACTCGGCGCGAGGGTTCGAATCCCTCCCTCTCCGCCACTCGACTCATCCAGCTTCGCTGGATTCGCTCGTGGTCTCCGTTGCTTGCTTCGCTCGCAACTCCGACCATTTACGCTTAAGTCGAGTGTCTCGAGCGAGCGTAGCGAGTCGAGAGGCAATCATCTTTTTTAAATATTCG
>JAHISB010000036.1 GCA_018818425.1 Patescibacteria group bacterium | reverse complement strand
GATAATTTAGCAAAAGAAGATTTCAGATGTAATGTTTTCATACATCTGAATTGTTTCTCAAAACCTCCAAAATTACTTGTAAAAGGCCATTAAATCAATCAAGCATTACACAAAAATAACCTAATCATCCCGAATATTAGATTATCTATGATTTCCATTACTCAAATAATCAAATAAACTAATAGTCTAATAATCTATTATTTAAATACTTCTCCTTTATAAATCCAAACCTTGACGCCGATGGCGCCGTAAGTGGTCTTAGCAGCGCTCCGAGCATAATCAATATTGGCCCTAAAGGTATGCAGGGGCACCTTGCCTTCGGTCAAAGTTTCTGTTCTGGCAATTTCCACGCCGTTCAAACGACCGGCCATAATAATCTTAACGCCCTTAGCTCCGGCTTTCATCACCCTGTCTATGCCTTGCTTCATTACTCTTCGGAAGGGAATTCTTTTTTCGATATCCATAATCAATGATTCTAAAATAACGGCGGCGGATAAATTGGGATTTTCTACTTCCAGAATATTGATTTTAATACCTTGTTTATTGCCTAAAACCTTTTCTACAATTTTCTTGCGAAGTTCATCGATGCCTGCGCCGCCGCGTCCAATAATAATACCGGGCTTGGCGCAAGTAATAATTATTACTATATCATTAGCCGAGCGTTCAATCTCAATTTTTTCAATACCGCTATTCTTTAACTTATTAGTAATAAATTTTCTAATAGTTATATCCTCTTTGACAAAATCGGCATAGTTTTTTTTGGCAAACCACCTGGATGTCCAACTTTGAGTTTGTCCTATTCTGATAATTTTTGGATTTACTTTTGATCCCATATTTAAATTAAATTATTGATTCTTTCTTACCATCCGGCTTGTCCTCTGAAGCTTTAGCGGAAGAGGGAGCTTTAGCGAAGGATGGCTCCTTCTGTAAACTCTTTTTTTCTTTTTTAACCTCTTTTAACTTTTCTACGTTTGATTTTGCTTTCTTGGCCATTATGGCTTTGCTCCCAGTATTTTCTTTAAGATCATCTTTGGCTGATAGGACCACTTCCAGATGGCTGGTTCTTTTTCTAATAGCCGCAGCGCGGCCGTAGGCCCTGGCTTGCCAACGGTGCAAAGTTGGTCCTTGGTTAGCCACAATCTTTTTTATATATAAATCTTCTTTATTAAGTTTATAATTATGTTCAGCATTAGCTAAAGCTGAATTTAATAATTTAATCACCGGATTCGTCGCCTTTTTATTTATAAACTGAAGTCTTTCCAGCGCTTCTTGAGCCCTCATTCCTCTTATAACATCAATGACTAATTTAACCTTCCGAGGCGAAACTCTTAAAAATCTAACTTTAGCCACTACTTCCTTAACCTTTTTTTCTCTGCCCGGCTGGTAAGATATTTTTCCCTTCTTTTGAGTATCGCGGCCGGCTGGTTTAGAAATTTTTTGAACTGGCTTGTCCTCGCTTAAAACTGACTCGGCTTTTTTAAAAGCTTCATCATGGCTTTTAGCTCCTTTATCAAAATCTTTTGTCTTCTTAATCTTCATAGCTTATTGATTGATTACTTTATTATTTTTTTTCTTCCTTGGCTTGCCCTTTAGCCATCCTGCCGCCATGAACAACAAACTTGCGCGTTGGTGAAAACTCGCCCAACTTATGGCCAACCATATTTTCTACAATAAAAACAAGGAGGTGTTCTTTGCCATTATGAACGCCCATGGTAAAGCCGACCATCTCTGGAGTAATTACACTGTCTCTTGACCAGGTCTTAATCACTGTTTTGTCTCCTGACCTTAACTTGCTAAGCTTCTTTAACAGTTTGGGGTCTACCCACGGACCTTTTTTTAAACTTCTTGCCATATTAGATTATTAGATTATTTGATTGATGGATTATTAGAATATTTGATTGATAGAATATTCGATTATTTGATTTCTTCAAATAGTCTAATATTCGGGATGATTAGGTTAATTATGTTGAAAATTTATCCTCTAAGATTGTATTTTACTTCAAAAACACAAGCATTTATTGGTCTATCAACCAAAGTGATAATTTAGCAAAAGAAGATTTCAGATGTAATG
>JAHISB010000035.1 GCA_018818425.1 Patescibacteria group bacterium | reverse complement strand
CTATTTCCGAAAAGCTTTCTTTAGCAAATATCCCCTTGCTGATTTCTTCCCTTTCAGTAAAGGTTAAACGGCAATATTTTTTAGTCATATTCATAGAATATAGGCTGATCAGGGTATTTGCGCTAGTTTCTTGAACTCAAGCAATTGATATTAGCCAAAATTATTGTTTTATGATAAAATATAGGCGCTTGTCGAGATGATTTAAATGTGGAAATCTAACCCAAATTAAAGCATGGCAACAATCGTTGACGGCAAACAGATTGCCTCTACTATTTTACAAGGATTAAAACCAAGGGTGGAGTCTATCAAAGAAAGGGGAGGCAGGCCGGCGCTGGCAGTCGTCCTGGTTGGCAATGACAAGCCATCACATACTTACGTTAAAAAGAAAGAGAAGTCTGCTCAAGAAATTGGGATAGACTTTTTTAAGTTTGAACTTCCAACAGGTATCAGCAAAAAATCCTTAATTTCCGAAATTCAAAAAGTCCAGTCCGAAAATCAACTTTCGGGGCTTATTATCCAATTGCCTTTGCCTCAACCATTAACAGACGACACTCGCGAGATTGTTAATCAGATAAATCAGGACATTGATGTTGACTGTTTGACTTATCAATCGCTCGGCAGGGTAATGATGGGCGTTAATCAATTGACTCCTCCGACCCCTAGCGCTATCTTAGAAATTCTCAAACATCATCGAGTAGATTTAAAAGGCAAGTATGTCGTTTTAATCGGCCGTGGCAATTTAATCGGCAGGCCGCTCGCCTCAATGTTAATGCACGAGCCGGTGACTTTGACTGTTTGCGGTAAAGAATGCCGCGATTTATCATCTTATACCAAAGCCGCCGATATTATTATCACCGGTGTTGGCAAGTCAAATATTTTAACCGGCGAGATGGTCAAAGAAGGCGCGGTTATCATCGATGCCGGAGTTTGTTTTGATGGAGAAAAAATGTCCGGTGATGTTGATTTTGAAACTGTTGAACCAAAAGCATCACTCATCACCCCTGTGCCCGGGGGCGTTGGTCCGATCACGGTGGCTAAGCTTTTGGAAAATACAGTTATAAACGCTGAAGCGGCCGTCATTCTGGACCCTGAGCGAGCGTAGCGAGTCGAAGGGGATAGAATCTGGCCGCGATTATCGTATTTTAGACTCTATCGCTCCACTCCGTTTCGCTCCAGAGTGACAATGGGTTATAGCAACCGCCATTGTGACAGCGATAATTAATCATTTAATCATTATGAAAAAAAACTGGCAAACCGTTGTTATTGTCGGCGCTCAATGGGGCGACGAAGGCAAGGGCAAGGTTACCGATTTTTATGCCAAGCAAACGGACTATGTGGTCCGTTTTCAGGGCGGCAATAATGCCGGCCATACCATTGTTTATGACGGCAAGGTTCTTAAATTACACTTATTGCCGTCAGGCGTTTTACATAGCCGTAATAAAGTGGTTATTGGCAACGGAGTAGTGATTGACCCTAAAGTTTTGTTTAAAGAAATCAGCAAGCTTAAGAAGATGGGCATCAAAATCAATTTATTAGTCAGTGATAGAGCTCATTTAATTTTCCCTTTTCATGTAACTATGGATGCAGCCGGCGAAAATTTATCTGCCAAAAAGAATCTGGCGGCTCTTTCCACCAATCGCGGCATCTGGCCGACTTATTCCGATAAAACCGGGCGCGTGGGCATCAGAGTCATCGATTTAGTCAACCCGCAAATTTTTAAAAAGAAGTTAGATCTTTTATTTGAAATTCAAAAGAAGAAATTATCAGCCATCTATAATCATCGGGGCAAGCTGGATAAACAAAAGATTTATCGCCAGTATCAGCTTTATGCTAAAAAGCTTAAGAAGCACATTGGCGATGTTTCTTTAGAATTAAATCAAGCTTTAGCCAAGGGTAAAAAAGTGATGTTTGAAGGCGCCCAGGGAGCAATGCTGGACTTGGATCACGGGGTTTATCCTTATACCACCTCATCAAATACCACGGTCGGCGGCGCCTGCACCGGCACCGGCGTGCCTCCTCAAAAGATCGATAAAGTCATCGGCGTGGCCAAGGCCTACTTATCGCGCGTGGGGGGCGGCCCTTTGCCGAGCGAGCAGAAGAATTCAATCGGGGATAAAATCCGAGAAATTGGCGGGGAATACGGAACCACTACGGGCCGCCCCCGCCGGATCGGCTGGCTGGACCTGGTTCAATTAAGATTAGCCAAGCGCGTCAATGGTTTAGACAGTCTGGCCATCACTAAAATTGATGTTTTAAATAATTTTGAGGAAGTTAAAGTTTGCGTGGCCTATCGTGTTGGTCAAAAAGTCATTAAAGAAATGCCCGCTGACCTGTCAATTTATGAAAAATGCAGACCGGTTTATCGATCGTTTCCAGGGTGGAAGATACAAGATACAACAAACAAGAAACAAACAAGCTCCAAATTCCAAATTACAAATAAATCACAAATTCCAAATTACAAACAGCTGCCGCAAAATATGCGGAAGTATCTAGAGTTCATAGAAAAAGAAATAAGAGTGCCGATTGAGATGGTGTCAATCGGAGCGGAGAGGGAAGCTACAATCATTAAATAATCATTGGAGCATGGGAGCATTAGAACATTGGAGTATTGTTCGTACCTGTTCATCCAAGCATCATTTAAAAACTTTGCTGATTTTATTATAAAAAGACGATCTTGCAAAAGCCATACCGATTATTAAAAAGTTGATAGTTTTTTAAAATAAAAAAGTCTCCTGTGAGAGGAGACTTTCGGTTGATGAGACTAAATGATGAGATGAATCACTCGCGGAGAGCTTTAGGCACAAACATATTCGGCCAAAGTAAGCCAGCGCCTAAGCTCAAATAATAGCTTGCAATCATCAACATCATCGTTATCGCCCAGGCACTACCGAATTTCAACCAAATTATTAGAGTAATGATTGATGCTATGATACAGAAGTTTTTTACTGCACCAGTGAGCGCAGCATCTAGGAGCGGTGATTCTGATTCTTCTAATTTCCGTAAGTGCCATGCATATATTTCCCCTGTAAGGCTCCCTCCGAAAAAGGCGAAGAGTAAAGCGCAGGAGATTATATGCCGGTTTAAATGGACGAAGTGGTCAATCACTGGACATGATATCCATATTGCCACTGCCATTACGAGACTGATTATTCCGTATTTTTTCATTGCTGTTTCTCCAAATTTTCAATTTGTACAGTTTCAAATTATAATAGCATATCTATCAAATTATGTCAAGTCCAGCTGAAAAAAATCATTCATTAAAACTTAAAAATTTATCCGACGAGCAAGTGGAAAAACTGCTTAAGGATTTTAATATCGGCTTAACAATCAGCGAAGCCCGGCATATTGAGGAGAAAATTTTAGGCCGGCCAATGACTCTTACGGAAGCCACGGCATGGAGCATTGAGGGCAGTGAGCATTGTTCGTACCGTTCATCAAGGCATCATTTAAAATCACTGCCGACCGACGGGCCGAATGTTATTTTGGGGCCAAAAGAGGATGCCGGTATTGTGGAAATTGCCCGGCATAATGGTGAAAGATGGGGCATTGTTATTTCGCACGAAAGCCACAATCATCCGTCGCAAATAGTGCCTTACGAAGGCGCGGCCACGGGCATTGGCGGCAATGTGCGGGACATTTGCTGTATGGGCGCCAAGGTTATTGCTTCTGCTGATCCTTTGCGTTTTGGTCAGATTGATTCTAATAAATCAAAGTGGGTAGCTTCAGGAGTTATTGACGGCATTGCCGGTTATGGCAATCCCATTGGCGTTCCTATTATTGCCGGCGATGTTTACTGGAATTCATCTTTTAACGAAAACTGCTTGGTCAACGTTGTTGCTTTAGGCATTGTTAAAGAGTCAGAAATCATCCACTCCAAAGCTCCTAAAGGCGCGGGCGAGGGCAGTTACGATTATATTTTGGCGGGCAAGCCCACTGATAATTCTGGCTTTGGCGGGGCCTCGTTTGCTTCGTTTGAATTGGATGAAAAGGAATTGGAAAAAAACAAAGGCGCGGTGCAGGAGCCCAATGCTTTTTTAAAACGGCATTTACTGGAATCAACCTATGATTTATTCAAAACTTTGAAAGAAAAACATTTGCTTGATCGTGTTGGTTTTAAAGATCTGGGCGGGGGCGGCATTTTATGCGCCACCGTAGAAATGGCTGATGCCGCCGGCTATGGCGCGGAAATTTGGCTGGAAAAAATCCATGTGGCCATGCTCAATCTGCCGCCCCAAGTTGTATTAGCGGCCGAAACCCAGGAAAGGTTTATGTGGATTGTCCATCCGGATATCACCTCTTTAATTTTAGATCATTACAATAAAAAATGGGCTCTGCCCGAAGTTTCTACAGGAGCTCGCGCATCAGTCATCGGCAAAGTCACGGTCGGCGGCCAGTATGCAGTAAAGCATCAGGGCGTAAAAGTGATTGAGGCGCAGGCCTGTGATATTACTGAAGGGCTTAAGTACGATCGGCCGATAAAAGAACCAAATCAAAAGAACCAAGAACCCCGCCTACGCCAAGGCTTCGGCGGGCAGGCAAAAAATTTAAATCAAATATTGTTAAAGATACTTGAGCATGAGAACATTTCCTCGCGCGATTGTATTTATGAACGTTATGATAAAACTGTTCAAGGGCTAACTATCATCGAACCGGGGCGGGCCGATGCGGGCGTGATGTCGCCGCTGATCGCTGAAGATCTTCCGGAAGATCTGAAAAAAATCGGCATTGCTTTATCAGTTGACTGCAATCCGTTTTATTCCAGAATCAGCCCTTACTGGGGCGCAGTCAATGCAGTTGCTGAAGCCATGCGAAACGTAGCCGCTGTCGGCGCTGTGCCCTGGGCCGTTACTGATTGCTTGAATTATGGCAATCCGGAAAAACCGGAACAGATGTGGCAGTTCGTTGAAGGCGTTCGCGGAGTGGCCGAGGCCTGCAAAAATATTCATCTCAAAGGCCATGGCGATGCGCCGGTGCCGGTAGTATCAGGCAATGTCAGCTTATACAACGAATCAAAAAAAGGAGCTGTTGACCCGTCGGCTATCATCGCTTGTTTGGGCAGAATGTCAGACTATCATAAAGCCATCACTATGGAATTCAAGGAGCCGGACTCTGTTATCATGTTAATCGGCCAAAGGAAGGATGAACTGGGCGGTTCGGTCTATTATCAGCTTCATAACGAATTGGGAGCCAATGTTCCTCAACTGGATTTTACAGAAGTTAAAAATCAGATTTACGCTGTTACTGATTTGATTGATGAAGGCCTGCTGCTTTCCTGCCACGATATTTCTGACGGGGGATTGGCAACAGCTATTGCTGAAATGTGTTTTGGGGGAGATGCAAAAAATCGAATCGGTTGCGATGTGGAATTAGATAATACATCAGACATAGATCTTCATTCATCAATCAAATTATTTTCCGAAACAGGCGGCTTTGTTTTGGAAACAAAAAACCCCGACAAGGTTCGTCAAATTTGCAAAAAGAATAATGTTGAAGCAATTAAGATCGGTATGACGAATGATGAAGGACGCATGAATGTTAATAATCAGAACGAGAAAATCATTGATATAGAAGTAGCAGAAATGGCAGAGGAGTGGTTGAATGGGTTAAGAGAGAAAATAACTAATTAAGATACAAGTAACAACCCACAAGATACAAACAAATATCAAATCACAAGTTACAAAACTCAAAGCATCTATAGTAATGAATATCATTTTATTATATTAGATTCGATGATAAAGCATGTTTGATATTTGAAATTCGATATTTGAAGTTTATTTGTATCTTGTGAGTTGTATCTTAAATAATATGTCAATATCCTATAAACAATCCGGTGTGAATATAGACGCTGGCAACGAAGCAGTTAGTCGCATTAAAGATAAGGTCAAGACCACCTTTGATAATAATGTAGTTACTGGTTTAGGCAGTTTTGGCGCTATGTATGATTTGAGCGAGATTGTTAAAAAATACAAAAAGCCGATTCTGGCGCAGAGCATTGACGGCGTGGGCACCAAGCTGAAAGTTGCCAAAATGGCCGGCAAGTTTGAATCGATTGGTGAAGATATTGTCAATCATTCCTGCAACGATATTTTATGCCAGGGCGCCAGGCCCTTGACTTTTTTGGATTATATCGCGGCCGATAAAATTGAACCCAAAGAAATTGAGGAAATTGTTTTTGGCATGGCCAAGGCCTGCAAAGAAAACAGCGTCAGTTTGATCGGCGGGGAAACAGCTGAAATGCCCGGTGTTTACGAAAAAGGCGAGCATGACATTGCCGGCTGTATTACCGGCATTGTGGAAAAAGATAAAATCATTACCGGCGATAAAATTCAAGAAGGGGATTTGGTTTTAGGTCTTGGGTCTTCGGGCCTTCACACCAACGGCTTTTCCTTGGTCAGAAAAATATTTTTTGAAATGAATAATTATACGGTTGATAGCCAATTTGAAGAATTGCATTTTTCTTTAGGCAAAGAATTATTAACGCCTCACCGAAACTATGCCAATCCGGTCCTCAAAGTTTTAGACGAGTACGAAGTCAAAGGCATTGCCCATATAACCGGTGGCGGGCTGATTGAAAATATCCCCCGAGTGTTGCCTCAAGGATTGTCAGTGGAAATTAAAAAACATTCGTGGGAAATTCTGCCGATTTTCAAATTGATTCAAAAATTAGGAAATGTTCCGGAAGAAGAAATGTATCGGGTGTTTAATATGGGCGTGGGTTTGGTTTTAATCATTGGGGCTGAAGATTTTCAGCCCGTCATAAAAGATTTAGAAGATAGCGGAGAAAAGGTTTACGAGATTGGCAGGGTTGTTGGAGGGAGTAGGAGCGTTAAATTTATTTAAGAGCGTATTAGGCATTGCTGTCATTGCGAGTCCTGCGATAACAGGACGTGGCAATCCCATTACTTAAGAACGTTCGTTAATTAATGAGATTGCTTCGTCGCCTTACTCCTCGCAATGACAAGTGTAAGCAAGGCCAAACGAATAATCAATAATTTATTATGCATCGTATAGCCATCATTATTTTCCCGGGCACCAATTGCCATCAAGAGTCATTCCGTGCTATCAAAAAAGCAGGTATGGAACCGGTTTATTTCCGCTGGAATGAATCATACGAAGAATTAAAAAAGTTCGACGGTTATTTTATTCCCGGCGGTTTTTCGTACGAAGACCGGGTCAGATCAGGCGCCATTGCCGCCAGAGATCAGATTATGTCCGTTATTAAAGAAGAGGTCTTAGCAGGCAAACCGGTCATCGGCATCTGCAACGGAGCGCAAATTTTAGTGGAATCAGGAATGATCCCCGGACTTTCCGGACATAATTTGACTGCAGCGCTGGCATCCAACGAACGCGGCTATTTAAACATCTGGGTCAATATCATCAACAATCAGGAACAGGGCTGTTGCGCTTTTACCATTGACTTCCCTCAAGGCGAGCATTTTTGCCTGCCCATTGCTCATGGCGAGGGCCGGTATGTTATTGATGATGACCAGTTGAAGAAATTAATTGATAATGGCCAAACGGTTTTTAGGTATTGCGATGATAACGGTCAGATTAAAGAAGAATATCCAATTAACCCAAATGGTGCGGTTTATAACCTAGCCGGTGTCTGTAATCCTCAAGGTAATGTTTTGGCGTTGATGCCACACCCGGAGAGGACAAGCCATGTTAAGATATTCGAATCAATGAAGAAATATCTTGATAAAAATCCTAAATCCGATCCCCGACTGGATCGGGGACGAAATCCTAAACAAATTCAAATATCCAAAATTCAAAACTCAAAACCCAAAATCAATGGTTATCAGGTAACTGCTAACGCATTCGAAATCTATGTTGATTTGATAATCACCGACAACGAAGCGCAAACACTAACCAACGCGCTTCATCAAATGAGTTTTAGAAATGTGGAAGTTTATAAAAAGAAGCATTGGGAAATTGTTCTTAAAGACCAGCCGGATTTTAAAAAATTCACTAAAGATTTAATCACCTCGGGCGAACTGCTTAATACCAATAAAGAAATCGCTTATATTAAATTGAAAGATAAAATATTCAAATATTCAGCAGAGGGTTTAACGCCCGTGGAGTCAATTCCAGAAGTAGGCGATGTCAATCTGCTGGTTAGAGATAAAAATGATTATCTGGGTCAGGGTAAGCTTAATACCCTGCAGAATCGCTTGAATATTAAGTCCGTTAAGTCCGTTAAGTCTGGGGTGGTTTGGCAGATTAAAATTAAATCAAAAACTCAAGAAGAAGCTAAGAAAGTTTGGGAAGAAATTCAAAAATCCAATATTTTATTTAATCCTTTTTCGCAGGAGGCGCTAATAATATGCTAATTATCGCTAATGATGCGCTAATTAGTCGCTAATTTTTGAATAATTTATGAATAGATACACCATCCAAAAAAACCTTGATAACGTTTTAACTAAAACCAATTTTCACCAGTTGGGAAAATTAAAAGTCGGCAAGGTCAGGGATAATTATTTTACCGAGGACAGATTGATCTGGGTGGCTACCGACAGGCAGAGCGCGTTTGACCGGGTTTTGGCAAGTATTCCTTTTAAGGGCCAGGTGTTAAATCAAATCAGCGCCTGGTGGTTTGAACAGACCAAAGATATTGTGCCTAATTTTATTTTAGAAGTTCCCGACCCTAATGCGGTTGTCGGTAAAAGGTGCCAGGTTTTTCCTTTTGAGATGGTGGTCAGGGCTTATCTGACCGGCTCAACCCAGACATCAGTCTGGACAAATTATAAACAAGGCGTCAGGAATTTTTGCGGCAATAGATTGGCGGACGGTATGGTCAAAAATCAAAAATTTGAACTGTCGATTCTAACACCCACCACCAAATTTGAAAAACACGACCGCAATATTTCCGCTGATGACATTATCAAAGATAAAATGGCCAGCGCGGAGGAATGGGACTATGTTTCTCAAAAAGCTTTGGAGCTGTTTAAATTTGGCCAGGAAATTGCAGAAAGTCATAATTTAATTTTGGTGGATACTAAATATGAATTCGGCAAAGATAAAGACGGCCATATTTTATTGATTGATGAAGTTCATACGCCGGATTCTTCAAGATACTGGCTGGCCGATACTTATGAGCAAAGAATCGCCGAGGGCAAGGAGCCGGATAATATAGATAAAGAATTTTTACGGCTGTGGTTTAACGACCATTGCGATCCTTATAACGATAAAGTCCTGCCCGAAGCGCCGGAGGACTTGGTGGTTGAACTGTCATCGCGCTACATCAAACTTTACGAAATGATTACCGGTTTGGAATTTAAGTTTGAAGATCGTCCAATTCTTGCCAGAATTGAAGAAAACTTGCGGAATAAAGGTTATTTAGTATAATATGAGAGCGTCATGGGAGCATGAGAGCAGTGTTCTAATGCTCTAATGTTCCAATGCTCCAATGCTCTAATGTTCTAATGTAATACTATGAAAGTCATCATTATCATGGGCAGCCAGTCAGATAGCGACTGGGCTAAAAAAATCGAAGCTGAGCTCAAAAAATGGTATTTAGAGATGGAAACTCACATTGCTTCGGCGCATAAAGCGCCGGAAAAAGTTTTTGAGTTGGTGCAAAAATATAATCAGGAAAAAGAACTGGTTTATGTGACGATTGCTGGGCGGTCAAATGGTTTATCGGGAGTCGTCGCGGCTAATTCCATTCATCCGGTTATTGCCTGCCCGCCGTTTAAAGATAAGGAAGATATGATTATCAACCTCAATTCAACTTTGCAGATGCCTTCGGATACGCCTGTTCTCACAGTACTTGACCCTAAAAACGTGGCCGCGGCCTGCGCTAGAATATTGGGGCTGGCAAACTCAGATTTACAGTTGAAAATCAAAGAACAAATTAAGGAGATTAAGAAGGGTTTTAAATAAGTTTTGCCTTTTGTATGCCCAAATATCTATTATTCGCCTTAGGCGCCATGATCTTATACAGCATCGCTCCGATTCTTCATAAAAAAATACCGAACGTCAATTCGGTAACTATTTTGTTTGTTTATTCGCTGATAGGTGTTGTTATATTCGGGGGTATGCTCCTTTTTCATCTGGGCGGCAAGGTTGATATGCAGGGCTTAAAATATGCGGTTATTGTTGGAGTTATTATTAACCTCGCCTTTTTATTATATGTGGCCAGCATCCGCTTAAGCGGCGACGAAACCAGCAAAGCGGTTTTATTGCGCGGTTTTGGCGCCGTTTTTGCCATATTTTTTACGCTGATTTTCTTTTCCGAAAAAATCACCCTTATTAAAATAGCCAGCCTAGTTTTAGGGTCGGCCGCTATAGTTTTGGCTTTGTTTTAAAAGCGCCGGGTCAATTTTTAAGTTTCAGATATTTATTAGGCAGATTCTTCTTAAACGTTTCGTACTTGTTAAGAGCTTCTTGAGCCAGCTTTATGGCCAGCCCTAAATAATCAGCCGGATTGAGAATATTTAAAATTTCTTTTTTAGCCTCTTGGGTAACATTCATTTCATTAATGAATTTTTTTAATTGGTCTAAATCAGTTTTGGCGCCTCTAAATTCCTGCTTTAATAAATTATAAGCATCAGCGATTCCGTGTTTGCGTAAAATGGTTTGAATACCTTCGGTTACTACTTGAGGATTATTTTGTAATTCCTGTTTAGCGAATTCCACATCGGGCCTGGTTAAATTAAGGGCGATTATCAAGTGCTCAATGCCTATGAGCACATAGCCCATGGCTTCGCCGTATGATCTTTCGTAATCATGGTCCGATAAATCCCTTTGCAGGCGCGAAACATCCATTTCGTTGGTAAAGCAGTTGATTAAGTAATTGCCTTTTTTAACATTGCCTTCCGCCACTTCGGCAAACCAGGGATTGATCTTATGCGGCATAACCGACGAGCCCACGTGGCTTTCTACTTTGGCAAAGTACATTGTTTTTAAAGCGCCATAAATAGACAGGTCAGCCGCTAAATCGCGAATCACATTGCCAATTTCCTGAATCGCCTGGAAAGCGCCTATCATATCGGTGTGAGGGCCGCGCTGGTCTGTCCACAAGTCAACATCAAAACCTAAGCGCTTGGTAAGTTCTTTAGAATAGCCCAGCCAATCCAAGTCCGGATAGGCAGCTGTAAAAGCATTGTAATTTCCCACCGCGCCGTTGACTTTGCCTTTTAACTCAATTTGATTTAAGCGCGTTAAGCCGTTAATTAAACGCGATAAATAGTTGCCGAAGATTTTGCCAAAGGTCGTTGGACTGGCCGGTTGCATGTGGGTTCTGGCCATCACCGGCTGTTCAAGATAGTCCTGCGCCAGTTTAGCTAAAAGATCAGTGATTTTTAAAACGCTGGGAGTAAAAACATCATTAACCGCGCCGGCCAGCATGGATTTGTAAGCCAGATTATTAATATCTTCGGAAGTAACAAACATGTGAACCATTGGCACCACATCTTTCAAAGTCGTATTCTCTAATTTTTCCCTAATCCACAGTTCGCAGGATTTAACATCATGTTCTGTCGGCCCTATACCTTTCCTGCTTAAATGGTCGTACTGTAAAACTTCATAGCCTTCGCGGGCGGAAAAATTCAAATATAAGCCGCGCAGTAATTCGATTTCTTCTTGACTTAAAGTTCTTATTACATTACCATCAAAATGTTCGCTTAAAGCTATTAGATGTTCAATTTCCGCTTTAACCCGGTTTTTATGCAGAGCGTATTCGGAAAAGTAATGCCTTAAAGGAAAAGATGTTGAGGCGTATCTGCCGTCCAGAGCAGAAGTATTATCTAAAGATCGTTTATAAAAATGGATGGCTATGGCCCGGTTTATGACTTCTTCTAATTTGGATAAGTCGTCAATAATCAGCTCATTTTCTAGGCCGCAGTCCAAAAAATCTTGGCGAGTGGAATAGCCGCTAATCACGCCGACAAATTTAATATTTTGATAAAAGGCCGAATAATAATCGTCTGGATGGTCGCCCACCATAATGGTTTGGTCGACGTGAATGCCTTGGCCTGCCAGCATTTTTATGGCTTCTTCAAAAGCGCGGGGATGGGGCTTTCTGAATTCCGGTGCTGGCGGCATGCACATAAAGGCAAATTTTTCAGTATTAAAACCAGCCTGCTTTAATCTTTCGTCAAGCATTTTCACGCGGTTAGTTACCAGACCGACTATGATGCCTTTTTCTAGGAGCTTGTTGACTGCTTCCACTGCGCCGGGCGCGGCTTTGTACGGTTTATCTTTGGCATGAGTGCGGTAGTCGGCCAAGACCTCCTCCCAGTTATAATCTGCGAACAATGATTGAAAAATTTCTTCAAAAGGCAGATTTTTAGCCAAGGTCTTTATTATTTCTTCGTCCGACGGCAGGGGGATGTTATTCCCTTGCTGTTGAAGGCGATTAACAGTCATTTTAATGTTTTCAAAAACAAAGTCGTTAGAGGCAATCAGGGTATTGTCTACATCAAAAATAACGGCTTTTAGCTCTTTTGATAATGAATTATTCATAGAATTAGATTGTTAGATTAGTTAAAATGATGTTAAAATAGTAACATAAATTTTGGAGGCTAGCAAGATTTACTCGCCTGCTCTGACCGGCCTTTAGGCCTTGAGCGCATCTATTTGTAAATTCACTGAAAATTAAAAATTGAGAATTGAAAATTTAGTCATTATGTGCGGAATAATCGGCATTATCGGCAATCAGGATGTGGCTGTGGAAATCTACGAAGGTTTGATCTGCCTGCAGCACCGCGGGCAGGACAGCGCCGGGATTGCCACTTACAACAAACAGTTTCATCTTAAAAAAGGCATGGGCTTGGTTAGGGATATTTTCAGGCAGGACCATATGGAAAATCTTAGGGGCAACCTTGGCCTGGGCCACGTTCGCTACCCGACTGTTGGCGTCAAGAGCGCCGAAGATGCCCAGCCCTTTATTGTCAATTCGCCTTATGGCATTGCCATGGCTCATAACGGCAATGTTTTTAATTTTGATAAATTGAAACATGAGTTATTTGAAGAGAATTTCCGTCATATTAATTCTAATTGCGATGTGGAAGTTATTTTGAATGTTTTTGCCTATGAGCTTCAGAGATTCTGCCATCGGGATTTTTTCGATTCGGTCTGCCAGGCGGTCAGCGGCGTTTACAAAAGGGTTAAAGGCGCTTATGCGGTCGTGGCTATTATTGCCGATAAGGGCCTGATAGCTTTCAGGGACCCTTACGGCATTAAGCCGCTGGTCTGGGGCCGGCGCCAAAGCAGTTTTAAAACCGAACATCTTTTTACTTCAGAAAATACTATGTTTCAGATTTTAGATTTTGAATTTTTTCGCGATGTCGGGCCCGGCGAAGTGGTTTATGTCGACTTAAACGGCGAAGTCAAAAGCAAAGAAGTCCTTAAGAAAAATTTTACTCCTTGTATTTTTGAATACGTTTATTTTGCCAGGCCAGATTCTTTTCTTAATAATGTCAGCGTTTACCGCTCGCGTCTGCGCATGGGGCAGAATTTAGCTAAAAAAATAAAAAAACAATATCCCGATCTGGAAATTGACGCGGTGGTTCCGGCGCCCGAATCATCTACCCCGGCGGCCATGTCGCTGGCCAAAGAACTGGGCGTTAGGTTTACCATGGGTTTGATTAAAAATCATACTATCGGCCGGACTTTTATTATGCCGGGCCAGGATATCAGAAAGAGGGCTAATGAATTCAAACTGTCGCCCATAGAGATTGAAATCAGAGATAAAAATATTTTAGTTGTTGATGACAGCATTGTCAGAGGCAATGTTTCGCGCCACATTGTAAAATTGATGAGAGGGGCAGGAGCTAAAAAAGTTTATTTTTCCTCTACGGCGCCGCCGCTTAGGTGGCCCTGCCTTTATGGCATCGATCTGCCGACCCGTGAAGAATATATTGCCTATAATTTAAATGAAGAAGAAATAGCTAAAAGCATCGGAGCCGATCTGGTGATTTATCAGGATCAGGAAGATTTAATTGAAGCCGTAGTCAGAAAGGGCGATGTTAAATTCAAACAGCCCTGCGCCGCTTGTTTTGACGGCCAGTACCCGACCGGCGATATTAATGAAGAAGTTCTGCGGGATATCGAAATTCAAAGGAAGGCCGACAGAAAAATTATTGAAGGAAAAGGCTCGGTCATGTTTTAGCATAATAAACCCAGCGCTATAAACCGGCGCGGGACGGATAAAAAAATGAAAAAAATTTTACTTATTGGCAACGGCGCCAGAGAGCATGCCATTGCTTTGTCTTTAAAGAAATCTCCTCAAAAAATTGAATTAGCAACCTTTGCTGCCAGCGTTAATCCGGGCATTAAAGAACTATCAAGCGAATATCAAGTCGGTGAACTAAAAAACAACACCCAGATCGCCAGCTTTGCCACCGAACAAAAAGTTGACTGGGCCATAGTGGGGCCGGAAGCGCCGCTGGCTCAAGGCATTGTTGATGTTTTAAGCCAGGTTAATATTCCAGCCATTGGTCCTGCCAAAAAGTTGGCGCAAATAGAAACCAGCAAGTCTTTTACCAGAGAGCTGATGAATGAGTATAAAATCGCCGGCCTGCCGGAATTTACGGCGTTTGAATCAATTGAAGGCATAGAAGACTGGCTCCAGCATCTGGAAGAAAGCTTTGTGATAAAACCAGACGGCTTAACCGGCGGCAAGGGCGTTAAGGTTTCGGGCGACCATTTTAAAAATATGAACGAAGGTATGGCTATCATCAACGAACTCCTTAACGACGGCCAAAAGATTGTTATCGAAGAAAAATTAATAGGCCAGGAATTCACGCTAATGAGCTTGGCGGACGGCCAGCATCTAGTTCATCTGCCGGCAGCCCAGGACCATAAAAGGGCTTTGGCGGATGATAAAGGGCCAAACACCGGCGGCATGGGTTCTTATTCCTGCGCTGATTTTTCTCTGCCTTTTTTAGAGCCCGAGGATATTAATATGGCCCAGGAAATCAATGAATCCACCGCTCTGGCTTTAAAAAATAAATTCGGCATTGGTTATAAGGGAGTTCTTTACGGCGGGTTTATAGTCACTAAAAATGGAGTCAAATTAATTGAATACAATGCCCGTTTTGGCGACCCCGAAGCTATGAATATTTTTTCTTTGCTTAAATCAGATTTTGTTGAAATTTGCGAAGCGATCATTAATGGGAATTTGGATAAAGTAAAAGTAGAATTTGAAAATTTAGCCTCGGTCTGTAAATATGCCGTGCCGGAGGGCTATCCAGATGAGCCGGTCAAAGATCAAAAAATTAATGTCAGCAGAGTCAACAAGAACAAGGTTGATATCTATTACGCCGCCGTTGACCAAAAACAAGACGGCCTATACCTTACCGGTTCCCGGGCAATTGCTTTAGTCGGCAAACATCAAGACTTATATCAGGCAGAAAAAATTGTTGAAGAAGAAATTAAAAAAATCAAAGGACCTGTTGTTCATCGCGAGGATATTGGGACTAAAGAGTTGATTGAGAAGAGAGTAAAGGTGATGGAAGAGGTGCGCTCGTAGTTACTCCGAGAGCGAGCAACCAGATTCTATCCCCTTCGACTCGCTACGCTCGCTCAGGGTCCAGAATGACGGTTGCTTCTATCGTTGTCACTCTGGAGCGAAACTTCGAAACCCATTGTCACTCTGGAGCGGAACGGAGTGGAGCGATAGAGTCTAAAATCCACTAATCATTAAAGCCTGCCAAAGGCGGGTCCGCCTCGGGCGGAAAAAGCGAATTATGATGGCCTTGCTACAGGAATATTATGTTTATATGATGTCAAATCGGACAAACTCGGTTATTTATACCGGCTGTACAAATGATTTAACTGGCAGAGTATATCAACATAAATTTAAATATAATCCAAAAAGTTTTACTGCTAAGTATAATGTAAATAAGTTAGTCTATTATGAAGTCTTTTACAGTCCATGGGATATGATAAATAGAGAAAAACAGATTAAGAATTTAGTAAGAAGAAAAAAGATAGAATTAATTGAAAAAAATAATCCCCATTGGAAAGATTTATCGGAAGATTGGGACTTCGAGTGAGCAACCAGATTCTATCGCCCCGCTGCGGCGGGACTCCAGAATGACGGTTGCTCTAGAACGTTGTCACTCTGGAGCGAAACGGAGTGGAGCGATAGAGTCTAAAATACGATAATCGCGGCCAGATTCTATCCCCTTCGACTCGCTACGCTCGCTCAGGGTCCAGAATGACGGTTGTTCTAAATAAAGCTTATGTCAAATAAATTAAACATAGCCATTTTCGCCTCAACCAAAGGCACAGACTTACAAGCTATTATCGATGCCATAAAGTCAGGGAAATTAACTGATGTAGATTTAAAGTTTGTGCTTTCTAATAACAAAGATTGTTATGCTATGGAGCGTGCCAGAGAAGCGGGCTTTAACACAATTTTTTTAGACCCCAAAGGATTGTCGCGCCAAGAGTTTGATGAAAAATGCTCAAAGGTTTGCCGGCAGCGTCAGATAGATTTAATCATTTTAATCGGCTATATGCGGATAATCACCAAAGTTTTGATTGATGCTTATAAGAATCGTATAATGAATATACATCCATCATTACTGCCAAAATATCCTGGCATGGATCTGGATGTCCACCGGGAAGTTTTAAAAAATAAAGAAAAAGAAACCGGCTGCACCTTGCATTTTGTCACCGAGGATTTAGACGCCGGCCCTATCATTATTCAAGAAAAGGTTCCTGTTAAAGAAGGCGATACTCCGGAGTCGCTCAAAGAAAGAGTCCAGGCCAAAGAAAAAGAAGTAATCATTCAAGGGATCGAGATGTTTAGGGACAAATAAAGTAGGGCATAGGTGGTAGGGAGTAGTCTCAATATAATGTTCCAATGTTCCCATGCTCCAATGTTCCCATGCTCCAATGTTCCCATGCTCCAATGTTCCCATGCTCCAATGTTCCCATGCTCCAATGTCTAACATACTACTAATCAGCGGTAGCCCCAGAAAAGGCAATACCGAATATATTTTGTCGGCCGTTAAAAAGATTCTCAAAAAAGCCGGTTATCAGCCAGAACTGGTTTTGCTTAGAAAAGAAAAGATTAAAGAGTGTCTGGGCTGCTCTGTTTGTCAGGCCGGCAAGCCTTGCCCTTTAAAAGATGAGATGGGGAGGCTCAATCAAAAATTGCTGACCGCAGATTATTTAATAATCGGCTCGCCGACTTATTTTAATATGATCAGCGGCTTGTTAAAAAAATGGATAGACAGGACCAATCCGCTTTATTTTAAAAATCAACTTGAAGGCAAGCATGGCTCTATTATTGCGGTGGGCGCGGCCGGCCGGCAGTCCATTGGCAAAGCCGGCGAAAATATCAAACATTTTTTTGATATCTATAAAATTATCACCGATCAAATTATACTTTTTGAAGCAGAGCATCCCGATGATGTGAAGGATAACCTGGAGTATCAGAAAAAGATAAGGCAGTTTGCCGATGGGGTGATAAGGGGAATTTAGATAACGGATTGGTGATGATATAACTTCATTTTTTAGGTCATTGATGCTTTAGAATAGGGTGGCGACATATACCACCACCCTCTTTTTTGGAAAAAATCTATCAACTGTTCAAGTCCACGAACATAATTCACACTTAATTAATTCTAATTTATGACGTTGTAAATCGACTTTTTGAGTATTTTTAGGCTTTAGTTTAGCGTCTATATAGTCCATTAATTTTTCAATTTGATTATTACTTTTTAATCT
>JAHISB010000034.1 GCA_018818425.1 Patescibacteria group bacterium | reverse complement strand
TAGTATATTTTCCTTCTTGCCCCACGTTGTTTATCTCATCAAACCACCGTTGGAATATATACTATGTTTTTATTAACGGAACGGTCAAACCTTTTCAAGTCGCACCAGTAAAACTGGTGGATTACCAAACGTTATTTAATATAACTTTATTAAAAAGTTTAATCTCTTAAAAGAAAATTTTAGTAAAAATATCAAAATTGGTTATTCTCTAAGAAAGCGGCATATTTTAAAATCCGCTCTTTATTTATTTGCAAAAAATAATCTCTATCAAAAAATCTTTCTACTATATATAGAGGAACTTCAAAACCACCAAAACCTTCTTTAAAATGCGAGATATTCAACTGTTTTTTATCTGAAGAATCATAAGGAAGGGTAGTAGTGGGGTGTTGGAGACCAATTTCATAATAATCAAATCCCAATTTTTTCATCCAAAGAATCGACTGCCACTCTAGTATATGGCGAATGGGGTATTTCGCCTCATAGTCTGGATCATTGACAGCTGAAAAACCATAAACATTGTTTTTATATACTGAATAATATTCAAAGCCTATTGGTCGATCTTTAAATTCAACAGTTGCCAAAAAGGCCCAGTCTTCTTTTAACCATTCATACATCAATTCAAAGGTTTTATCTGGTCTGGTTTTCCGACCAGCAGCCAGATGATGCATTTTTTTATATTCTCCAAAAATTTCTTCTGAGATATCCTTGGCACCATAAAATTTAACTTTAAATTGTTCTACTTTTCTTATGTTGCGATGGTGATTGCGGCGCATATCACTCCATAGTTCATCCTCTTTTTTATTTAAATTTATCAATCGTGAATTTAAGGAGATATCGGCATAACCATACTTTAACAAATTATTTAAAGAAGTTTGGTTTTTAAGAAAATCTGGAATAAGAGGTTCATTGAAAAATGAAGCTCTCATAATCCCCTTTTTTCTTGCAATTTCCTTAATCTGGTCAAAAATAAACTTATAAACAATCTCTTTATTTTCTGCCGACAAATGTTTATCAACTATTGGTGGCGGTGATGCCCATCCTTCAAATGAAAATTCTTTAATGCCACTATTTAAAATTTCGGCAATTAAAGGTACAATGGCAACAATTTTGTTTTGCCAAATTACTATAAAACTTAGCAATTCTGGTTTAAATTCTGTTCGATTTAAAATATAGGTTTGCCAATTAGTGGTGTGCCAAAACCAGGCATAGGGACTCTTAAAGCAAAATTGATTCCAGCTTTTAAATAAATCCTCATTAAGTTGGACTATTTCAAATTTCATAATTATGATTTAATTATTCTAACTACCAAATCAGTGATATCTGAAAAAACTTTGTCAGAAATACCCGCGTGGCAAGGAATTAAAATACATTTTTTAAAATTAGGTGATAATAGATTACGGCCAAAATCAAAATGATATAATCCGCTTTGAATATTTCTTTCTGCTAGCGCCTTGAGTAAAATACTATTTTTAGCTTCAGGGCAATAGATGGGAATTATGTAGGGCGTAATGCCTTCTCTTTCTAAATGACCGCAAATTTCAAAATCAGCTGTTTCCCGCAAAAAATATTGATAGCGCTCTTGGCGAATATTAATTTCTCTGGCAATTTTACTATTTAAAAGCGAACGGGCAGGCCAGCTGGTTTTAAAAGCCTCGCCATATAAAGCGTAAGAAGTGTTTAATAGTAATTCGGCATGCTTTCTAAAAAAAACTGATTTAGAAAAAGAGCTACATTCATAAATATATTTAAAAATGTCTTTGTAAAGAGTAACTCCAAAGGGCGCATCCTTAATCAAATGACTGGCAAAAGAATTAAAATCAGCAAAACGTGAGCTAACACCGCCTAAAGCAAAGCAGAAAAACCATTTGGAAAAACTATAGATTGAAAAATCACCAAAGGTACCGAGCAATTTTCCTTTATAGTAACTTTTAAGGCTATGAGCACAATCCTCAATTATAATCAGATTTTTATCATGAGCAAATTCTAAAATTTTATCCATATCTTGAGGAAAGCCATACTGGTGATAAACCAAAATTGCTCGACACCTATTGGAAAACCTTTTAGTCGGAAAAGTAAACTGCTGTATTTGATTATAAACCCAATAGCCCACCCAATCGGCGACCAGCACTTCATCAAGTTTATTAACTATAACTCCTTTTTCTAGAAGATATTTAAAGATAATAGCAATAGCGCCTTTGCCAGAACCAATAATTTTGATGTTGCCTAAAAAATCTTGAATTATCTTATCTGATTGATATTTAGATAATCCTATTAAATCCCTTAACCTTGGCTTTTCAACTTCTCTTATAATCATTGTCTTGTTTTTTTTTAAAATTAGGACTTATACGCTTCGCTGATTTTTAACAATTTTTAAGATGTTTGGCTAATTTCAAAGATTAAAATTAACCAAAATTTGTCAGTAAAGCGCTAATTTATACGTCGCTTAATATCAAACGCGTAAGTCTTAAAAAAAATATTTAACAAAAATTTCAGGTCTACTTCTTAATTACAGCCATCGTATTTTCAAAGAAAGAAAATAACTTGACCTTTTTATCTTTAAAAAATTCATCAGTAGCTTTTTTAACCCCAGTAAAACCGCCCTCCTCAGTTTGATAATCGTGGATGATCAAATAACCGCCAGGTATAATCCTTTGCCAAAAAAAATTGAAAGTGTCTATGGCCGGTTGGTATAAATCGCAGTCATAAAAAACTAATGAAAATCTTTCGTTTTTAGGTATTTGATTAAATGTTTTAGGAATAAACCCTTTTATTAACTTAACTTCTTTAAAAGGAAAAAAGGTATCTACTATTTTCTGATAGGTCGTTTCAATATCATAATCACCTTTCTTAGAAGTGCTAGGGTCGTATTGACTCAATTCTGGAAATCCTTCAAAAGAATCAAATAAATAAAATTTTTTATTTTTTAAATTTGTCATAAAATGCAAAGCGCCAAGCGCATTACCGCCTTGAAAAATTCCGACTTCGGCTATTTGCCCTTTAAGACCATTAATCTTATTTAAAATTTCTAAAAATAACCAAGTGCCAAGTATGGTAGTATGCACTAAAGTAAGTGAATTTAAAGTAAATGAAAGGGCATATTGGTAGATTCTAGGATTCAATTTAAAGCCTAGATATTTACTAGCTTTTTTTACAAAACTATCATAAAAAAAATCAGAATAATAAATAAAATCTTTAGCATAATCTAATCCCATTTGATTTAACTTATGAGATATTTCCTGAAGCGATTTATTAGAAACAGCAAATATGACAATTTGAAATAAACCTTTCTTTTCTTGTAAAAGTGATTTTGACTTATTAATTTTTAGACCATAAATACTTTTTGCTTTAGAAAAATCATCTATGCAGTAACTAAAGGGGTTAGACTCTGTTTGAGCTAAATACATTTTTAGTAATTTACTCGTCCCCCAAGCAATTTTTTGTTTCATATCGGTATTATTTTATTATCTTGCGGACATGACTTTTTGCTTTGTCTAATATTTCACTTGGCATATAAAAACGACGTCCTAGATTAAATTTATTAAAAGGCGTCGCTTTGCCGTTTTCATCACAAATTTTCTGTAAAAGAATTGTCCCTTTGTTGACGACCACTTCTAAATTATCATTACTTCTATTGATAATTAATCCATTGGCAAATGGATGAAATGTTTTTTTTCTCTGAGAAACCCTTGATTTTTTAATATATACTTTTTTGCCTTTATAAAAAAGGAATGCTCCCATAAACGGTTCGCCAAAAGCATCAATAAATAATTTAATATGCTCTTTATTCCAATTCAAATCTATAGCTCCGTTAATCGAACTGTCTAAACCCGAAAAATAAACAGCTTGCTTATGGTTTTGTGGTTTTAAAACTAAGTGTGATGAATTGTTTATTAATTTAATAAAATCAGTCAAAATCTCTTCTATTAAATCATCAACAATATTATAAAAATCTGCTGGATAAATAGTTCTCTTTTTAAACTTTTTTGTTTTTTTTAACAAAATCGCTCCTGCATCAATTTCATTTACCAATTGATGTATAACTACTGATATCTCCTTCTCTTTATTTAAAATTTGCCAACTATATCCTCCGCCCGGCCCTCTATAATAAGGTAGGTCAGCGGCATGACAATTAAAAATCAAACCATTAAATAAATCTATAATATCATTTTTAAATATCCAAGCGCCTCCCGAACTTAAACAAATATTAGACCGATGTTTTTTAATTTCTGCTCTAGTTTGCCAAGCATTAAGATCATCAGTAAAATAAATTGAAAAATTAGATTTTCGACATAGCGACTCAAAATCTTTACTCCATTTCTTATTGCTGATAATTAATATTGGGTCTCGCGGTAAATACTGCTCTGCTAATTTTATAAAACTTTTCATAGTACTCCCTAATTGCCCAACTATTAAAAAACGTTTTTTCTTTGGCATTTTAAGCACCACTTCTGTTTTCTCGGCATTTCTCATATTTTTAATCTTTAGTAATTTCTTATCACCTATATTGTCTATTTAGTTTTCATTAGGATATCTCCATTGCGAACCAAAACCGTTTTTTGATAATTTTTTTTCCAGATATTCATAACATTGTATATTATCATTTATTAAAATAATTTTTAATTAATTTACCAATATAGCAAATGTCTGCTCTGACTAATTGAGTATAACAAGGCAGGGTAAGGCAAGATTTCTGGTAGATGTCTTCATTTTTAAATTTAAAATTTTTAAAGCCATGCTTCTGATAATATGGATGTGAATAAACTGCCGGATAATGAAAATTTGCCCCAACTCTATTTTTCTTTAAGTATTCCATTAAATTATCTCTGGACCTTGAATCCTTAGTTCTTATAACATAAATATGCCAGCCAGCATAACTATCTGGCAATTCAACAGGCAAAATAATTTCTTTGATATTTTTTAATTCTTTTTGATACCATTTGGCTATTTGGCGCCTTTTTTGGATAAATTTATTCAATTTTTTCAATTGACTTAAACCAAGCGCAGCCTGGAAATCGGTCAACCGGTAATTAAAGCCCAGTTCTGTCATTACATTTTTGCCTTTTTTATCTTTATAAATACCATGACTGCGTAAAGAAA
The DNA here is from genome assembly GCA_018818425.1 of Patescibacteria group bacterium. Classification (GTDB taxonomy): domain Bacteria; phylum Patescibacteriota; class Patescibacteriia; order UBA1558; family UBA10009; genus JAHISB01. Next base: position 21,091 of record JAHISB010000034.1, on the reverse strand, counting down.
TCAGCTTTTTATAATATTTTTGATTATTAGTTAAAATCGCGCCGCCTTCGCCAGTGGTAATCGGCTTAACCGGATGAAAGCTTAAAATAGACATATTAGCCAAAGAACCGATTTTTTTATCTTTATACCTCCCGCCTAAACCATGACAGGCATCTTCAATAACAATCAGATTATTTTTTTTCGCGATTTCTCTAATAGCATCCATCTCGCAAGAATGTCCGGCAAAATGCAGTGGAATAATTGCTTTAGTCTTTTTGGTTATTAATTTCTCAATCTTTGATTCATCTATATTATAGGTATCTAACCTGATATCGCAAAATACCGGTTTGACTCCAACCACTAACAACATATTAACCACCGAAGCAAAGGTATTGGGTGTTACCATAACCTCATCGCCTTTCTTTAATCCTGCCGTTAAATAAGCCAAATGCAGGGCGGCGGTGCCATTACTTACTGCTATCGCGTATTTGACTCCGCAATATTTAGCCAGCGCTTTTTCAAATTCTAACACTTTTGGACCTTGGGTGAGCCAATTAGATTTTAATACTTTAATAACTTCATTAATATCGCTATCATCTATTGATTGATGGCCGTAGGGAATCATATTTCTATTCTTCTATCAATTTTATTAAATCTTCATTAGTCAACCATTCAATATTAGAATGACTAATTAAACAAAATCCCTGCGGCAATTCTTTACCTGCTTTAATATGGCTTTCAAATTGCGCATCTACATTATAATCCCCGCCTTCCGGTAAAATTACATAATATTTATCCAGTTCTAAAGAATGCCTGGATTCTTCTTCTGTCAGCAATATCTCATGTAATTTTTCCCCGGGCCTGATACCGATGACTTTTCTTTTTGCCTTAGGAGTAATTGCCTCGAATAAATCTACCAATTTCATACTGGGGATCTTGGGCACAAAAACTTCCCCTCCCCGCATTTTGTCTAAAGCAAACAAAACTAAATCAAAACTCTGCCTTAAAGTTATCCAAAAACGAGTCATCAGCTCGTCTGTTATATATACTTCTTCAGCATCCCTGCTGTTTAAAAGAGTTTCTATAATACTGCCTCTGGAGCCAAGAACATTGCCGTATCTAACGCAACTAAATTTTGTTTTTCCTCCGGAATAAACATTGCCGTTAATAAATAACTTCTCGGCGCAAAGTTTGGTTGAGCCGTATAAATTAATCGGCTGGGCAGCTTTATCGGTAGAAATTAATAACACTTTTTCCACCTTTTGGTCAATAGCGGCATTAATAACATTCTGGCTGCCAATAATATTTGTTTTAACCGCCTCAAAAGGGTTGTATTCTATTATGGGAATTTGTTTTAAAGCCGCGGCATGAATAATAATATCTACACCGTTAAATGCCCGCTGTAATCTTTGTAAATCCCTTACATCACCAATAAAAAATCTTAATGTCTCTTGGTAATCAATTAGCTCTTTCTGCATTTGAAACTGTTTTAGCTCATCGCGACTAAAAATAATTAATTTCTTTAACTGATAATTCTTAAGTAGAAATTTAGCAAAATTTTTACCAAATGAACCCGTCCCTCCGGTAATTAAAACTGTTTTATTATTTAGTTCTTCCATACAATTTTTTATCCAGCACCTAACTGTATAGTAAATTTCGAAAGGAAGGTGCTGGATTTATTATTTTCTTATATTATAAACTTTATAAAAATAAGATTCTTTATTATTAAGTAATTCCCGAGGGCTCCCCTGTTCAATAATTTTTCCTTTTTCTAATACTAATAGCCTGTCGGAATTAATTACTGTTGATAGCCGATGGGCAATAACAATGACCGTCATTTTGCCTTTAAGATTTTCGATAACTTTCTGAATCTTTACTTCTGACTCATTATCTAAGGCGCTGGTGGCTTCGTCTAAAATTATAAGTTCCGGCTGTCTGGCTAAAATTCTGGCAATAATTATTCTCTGTCGCTGTCCATTAGAAAGCAATACCCCTCTTTCGCCAATTTCTGTGTTAAATTTATCGGGACAACTCTGGATAAAATCAAATATATTTGCCATTTTACTTGCTTTTTCAATTTCTTGCTGGGTTATTGAATTATCATAAAACCTAATATTATTGGCAATTGTATCATTCATTAAAAAAATGTCTTGGGAAACATAACCGATATTTTCCCGCCACTCCTTAATATTAATTTCGGAAATATCTCTTCCATCTAATAAAATTTTGCCCTCTTTGGGGTTTAATAACCGAAGAATCAAATCGACGACGGTTGTTTTCCCCGCGCCAGAGGGCCCAATTAAGCCAATCATCTCCTTTTTTTTAATGTTAAAATTTATTTTTGATAAAACTTCTTTTCCTCTATTATAACCGAAGCTGATATCTAGAAATTCCAAAGTATCGTTGAATTTAAAAACATTCTTGCCGACGCTAATTTCTTTATTTTCTAAAACTTGTTTTTCATAATTTAAAACTTCATTTAAATAAGGATAGGACTCATTAATCAATTGAACGCTTAATTGCAGTTGCTGGATATACTGAAAAATTCTTTGAATTAGATAGATCACTACCATAAAAGCGGCAAAATGAAAATTAGGAGTTTTATAAGAAAAAGCAAGAACCAAACAAATAAAAACTAGGCTGATGGGCTGAAGCAATGAACCGGTAATGCTCTTATACATAGAAACTTTTACTCTTAGTTTTTTAAAAATGTTAAAAAAATTATCCGCTATTTTATTTACCGGCGAGCTGACAGACATTGATTTAAGTGTTTTTAAACCAATAATATTTTCATTAATGAAATGGGTGATTTGTTTATTTAAATTGGTACTCTTATACGCAACCAATCTGGTTTTATAGATTAAAGGTTTAAATAATAAAAAAAGCATTGCGCCTAAACTTAAAGTAATTAAAGTAATATACACAGAAACATTTATGGCAATTAAAATATAAATAAATAAACTGGTTAATCCCATAATAACAGAACTGATTTGCTGCAGTAACCCGGAACTGAATTCCACATCTTTCATTAAAATATTTTCTAAATAACCTATTTTTTGTTTTATTAAATAAGGCCAGCTGGCTTTTAGCGTTTTGTCAAATAAGCAACTTCTTGTCTGCTGTTCGTAATCAGTAACGATTTTTATTCTGATATAAGTAAATATAACCAAGGCAATGGCCTTAAAAATAAATAATAAACAGACAAAAACAAGCAAATATTTTAAACTGAAACTAATATTTAAATAAATAAAAAATTTCTCAATATATTGAGAAATAACATCATTACCATTGTCGCCGCCTGTTATAAAAGATAATAAAGGTATTAGAGCATTGACTCCTATACCTTCTAGCAATCCGCCGACAAAACCCAAAATAGTCAAAATAATAATTTGGAGCTTATATTTGCCAAAGGCCTGTTTTGATAATGAATATATTGTGCTTATTCTCTTGTCTTTTTTGATTATCATTGAATTCTTTAATTTAAAAATGACGGCAATTTACCATTTTCTAATTTTATCCACAACCTTCTCTTTTAAGTTTAAATATGACTTGACTGCTTTTCTTTCTATCTCTGGTGAAACTAAATGTAAAATTTCTCTGCCTAAAATCCGATACTGGCCACCAACTTTATTGGCTTTAATTAGCCCTTTTTTAAGCATACGCTTAATAGTGCTATTACTAACTTTTAATAGTTTTTGAGTTTCTTCTGTAGTATATATAGCATTGGGTTTTATTTCTTTTTCTTCCATATTTCTTATTTTATAACAAAGTGTCAATAGGTGTCAATAGGTGTCAATATATACTAAATTTAACAAAAAAACCGCCACTTTAAGCTGGATTTCAAATTATTTTATGAAATTCAATATTTTTTGGGTTCTTTCCCCCCAGCTGTAGTTTTGAACATCTATAAACGCTTGATTAGCCAATGCTTCTGCCATCTCCGGATTCTCTATAACCATTTTTATGCCCTTGAACAGCTCTTTGGGACTGTCGGGCGCAACTATTACCGCGCTATCTTCATTCAGCACTTCCCTAATAGACGGCAAATCGGAGGTTATAATCGGGCGCTTACTGGCCATATATTCAAACATTTTTAAAGGCGACATATAATAGGCATAATGTTCTTTATTGGGGAAAGGCATCAACAAAACATCAAAAGCTTTTTGAAAAATAGCTAATTTATCAAGATCTACTCTTTGAAGTAATGAGATGTAATTAATAACCTTTAAATCTTGAGCTAATTTAGAATAATATTGAATATCTTGCTGACTGCCTCCTACCGCCACAAAGTGAATATTTTGATATTCCTTTGAAAGCTCTTGAAGGGATTTTAAAATATTCATTATCCCCTTGTCTTTTCCCATAGTTCTAAAACTGCCGGTATAGCCCAAAATGATTTTATCCTGCGGCAGATTTAACTGCTGTCTGGCCTGCTCTTTGGTCAAAGATAAATCAAACTTTTGCAAATCAACCCCGTCGGGAGCAATCAGAATATTTTCTTTTAAAAAATCGCTTTTTACAAATAAATCTTTTAAGCCACAAGTGAGAACAATTAATTTATCTATTCTTTTGATTAATAACCGATGTAATTTGACTTTACTTTTGGGCCATTTATGAGCTTCTAGAACAGTCTCATAACCCTTTAAGCTGAATAGCCAGGCAATTTCCGGATTGCGAGTATAAATTATCGAATCCTTCTCTGCTTTTCTGAAAGTTAAATTTAATAAAAAAAAGATTATCTGCAGCCAAAAACCGAATTGGCCTAAAGGATTTCCGTATTTAATAAAATCGGGAGTTTTGATTGGCTTTATTGTAAAATTCTTCTTTAAGCCGTAAAAAGCAAAAGAATCATCTCTTATTCGATTCTCTCTGGTAGGTATCCACAATTCAACACTAACACCTTGCTTGCTGAATTCCTCGCACATTTTACAAATCTGGTAACCATGGGCTTTTTCGGTAGGTATCCTGGCATTAGCAATATAGATCAATTTCATAATGAAAATAATTTATGATCCTTTAAATAATTAAAAGGTCCGTTTGCCAGAGTTGTTTTACCGGAACCGGATAAACCGGTGAGCCATAAAACTATTCCTTGATTATTTTTGTTCATAAAAATAAATTAATGTATTTTTTTAACGGTGATAACCAAATTCTCCATAAATTTAGTAGTAAACTTCGACAAGATAAAATAGATAATATTTAAAAATTTCTTCTTAAAGCTTTCGTGATATAAAATTGGCAGTGAATATAAAAAATCTATGCTTTCGACTTCCCAGTTATTTTTTGCCATTAGCTGTTTTATAGTTTTTTCATTAAAGTAGCAAGTGTGATCTTTGTTGACTGTCGGTTCTCTCTTGCTGATTTTTTCCGCTAAATGAAAAAGGTTGAAACAATTAGGTGTTATAATAATAAGACGACCGTCGACTTTTAAATTACTGGCGCAGGAAGCTAAAAACAAGCCGGGATTAGACAGGTGTTCTATGAGATCGCCGGCAAAAATTACATCAAACTTTACTTCGAAATCAAAATTCTCGGCGTTGTTCTTTTGATAGTGGTCTTTGTCTTTCAGGCGATTCACGTCGTAATCAAGATCTATTCCGTAAACTTCTTTTGCCTGATTAATAAGAAAATTATGAGCCCAATTTTCATTATCAATTTTTACCCCCTGTCCCCAAAAGCCAACATCTAACACTGCGTCGCTCTTTTTAATTAAGGATTGTATGATTTCCTTTTTATTTTTATAAACTTTACCCATATTATTTAGGAACAAATTCTGCAAAAAAGCAGTTCGTTTTTTAAAACTTTTTCTCTTAGTGATTTCGCTTTAGGGCTGTTCCAAACAGTTAAAAAACTGTCTTGTAAAATATTGCCGTAAAGATATTGGCCGTTAAAATCCCGGCAGCACATAGCCACAGAGCCATCAGTCAAAACTACCAATTGTCTGGTAATTATAGGACAAGCCCAGCCAGCTGGCCTTTTAACATGTAAAGCGCCAGCGCTATCTTTTTGATATCTAACTTTGACTGATTTGCTATCTGGGAAAAATTTTTCTGTCAGGTCGTTCATCTCCTCTTTGGTAAAAGCATGCTCGCCTAAGCTAAGTGATTTGAGACGCAACCTGTCTATACCTATCTGTTTAGCAAAATCTTTAATTAAGGGAATTTCATCCTGGTTTAATTTAGTAACAATAAACTGAAGCTCGGTAAATGGTTTAATAAGCTTCTGCTTTTTTTTCATCCCGCAAAAACGGCTGATATTATTCTTTACCGTTTCAAAATCCGCCCCTGTTCTAAAAGGTTCGTAGGATTCTTTAGACATGCCGTCCAAGCACAGCAGAATTTCGTCTAGCCCTGATTTTAAAATTCTATCTGACATTTCTTGATCCAGCAAAGTGGCGTTGGTGCTGATCATAGTATAAAGATTCTTTTGATCGGCGTATTTAATCATTTTATCGATCTCCGGATGAAGCAACGGTTCGTTGGAATTATAAAGCAGAACAATGTGACAATAGGGGCTGATTTTATCGATTATCTGCCTAAACTCGCCTAGAGACATATTTTTTTTAGGACGAATAATTTTATGATGCGGTGTTGGGCAGGTAGGGCAACTAATATTGCAGACATTGGCGGTTTCAATAATGGCGACTCGCGGGGTCTTTAAAATTATATATTTTAAACTAGCCATTATCAAATAAAAAAATTTTAAAATCCGGCCAGTCAAAATCTGATTGATAAAATGGCGTTTAATCAAATAAGGCCAGTACTTTAAAATTTTATATTTCCAATGTTTCAATAATTTTGACATAAACTATAACTCTGATAAAACCCTGATAGTATATAATTTTTCCAATAAATTGGCAAATTGATTTCAAGTTATCCACAATTTTCTATATTGACATATAATTATATATAATTATAATACATTATGACTATAACCTCAAAATCATGAAAAAGCAAACTGCCAAATACACCACTATTTCCATCCCTATCCAGCTTAATGACAAAATCAAAGAGCTAACCCAAGGCACTGGCTTTAATTCTGTTTCCAGTTTTGTTGCTTATGTTTTAAGGCAAATTATTTCCGAAGGAACTGACAGAAAAATTGGATTTTCTAAAAAGGATGAAGAAAAAGTCAAGGATAGGCTGAAGAGCTTGGGATACTTAAAATAATTTTGAATTTTGAAGTATCCTAATTTCGAAATTAACTAATTCAAAATTGAATCAAAATTCAAAATTCGTAATTCAAAATTTTTTAATATGAATCATCTCGACGAACTGGAAAACAAATCAATATATATTATCAGGGAAGCTTATAACCGCTACCAAAAAATCGCCCAGCTTTGGTCTATTGGCAAAGATTCCACTACTTTGCTGTGGTTATGCCGCAAAGCTTTTTTTGATAAAATCCCCTTCCCTATGGTTCACATTGATACTACTTTTAAATTTCCGGCAATGTATAAATTTAGAGATAAGTATGCTAAAGAGTGGGGTCTGGATCTGATTGTAGCCAGCAACCAAGAAGCTTTGCAAAAAGGCATAGGTTATAAAACTCACGACGCTTTTACCTGTTCTCATGAACTTAAAACCGTAGCCCTGCAGCAAGTTATTGCCAAATACGGATTCAAAGCCTTGCTTTTAGGCATTAGGCGCGATGAACACGGCATCAGGGCTAAAGAGCGTTATTTTTCTCCGCGCAACCAGGAATTTAAATGGAACTACCACGACCAGCCGCCCGAACTGTGGGATCAATACAAAACCAAAGCCGCTGCAGAAACTCATTTAAGGGTCCATCCCCTGCTCCATTGGACCGAGCTGGATGTTTGGGAATATATCAAGCGGGAAAACATTCCGGTCAACGAACTTTATTTTGCCAAAAACGGTCAAAGGTACCGCAGCCTGGGCTGTATGCCTATTACCAAACCGATAAAATCTCAAGCCGACACTATTGATAAAATTATTGAAGAATTAAAAAACTCTACCGAAGCCGAACGCGCCGGTCGAGCCCAGGACAAAGAACAGATGTATACCATGCAGAAGTTGAGGAGTCTTGGATACATGTAACTCCCTACTACCTAATTCTCTACTCCCTAATTTACTATGAAAAACTATCTAAAATTCGTCATCGTCGGCCATGTGGATCATGGAAAATCTACTTTGATAGGCAGGTTGCTTTTTGATACTAAATCTATTCCACAGTCAAAAATTGATGAGGTTAAAGAAGTTTGCGAATCGTTAGGCAAGCCTTTTGAATTTGCCTATTTAATGGATTATTTGGAGGAAGAAAGAGAAAAAAATATCACTATCGATACCACTCAAACATTTTTTAAAACAGAAAAAAGGGATTATGTAATTATCGATGCTCCCGGCCATAAAGAGTTCTTAAAAAATATGATTACCGGTTCGGCGCTAGCCGAAGCAGCTATTTTAATTATTGACGCTAAAGAAGGCGTTCAGGAACAAACTAAGCGCCATGCTTACATTTTACAGCTTTTGAATTTAAGCCAATTAATTGTGGTAATTAATAAAATGGATTTAGTAAACTATAAACAGCAACGTTTTAAAGAGGTTAAAAACGAAATTCTAACTCACCTAGATATTCTTAAACTAAAGCCCAACTACATTATCCCGATTTCTGCTAAAGAAGGTGATTTTGTTGATAAAAAATCCCAAAAAATTGAATGGTACAACGGGCCCGCTGTTTTAGAAGCTTTGGACTCTTTTAAGCCGAGAGTGGCGCCTGTCAATCTGCCTTTGCGTTTCCCAGTTCAGGATATTTATGAAATTGATGGCGAAAAAATTATCGTTGGCCGGGTGGAAAGCGGACTTATCAAACAAAATCAGGAAATTATTTTCTTTCCTGATGGTAAAAAATCAAAGGTAAAAGCTATAAAAAAATGGCGGCAGGAATTGGCTGTTGCCGAAACCGGGCATTGCGTCGGCATTACTTTAGTTGATGATATTGATGTTGAGCGCGGGCAGATCATCAGCGAAACCGAAAACCGCCCGCACATAACCGATAAATTCACCAGCACCATTTTTTGGATGAGCAGGGAAAGTCATAAAATTAATGAGCCAATCACTTTTAAATGCGTTACGCAGGAAATTAAAGCTAAAATTAAAAAAATCCATAAATTAATGGACTCTTCCACGCTGGAAACTATCAAAGATAGGACTGACGAGATAAGGGAAACCGAAGTGGCCAAAGTGGAAATAGAAACCGACAAAAAAATTGCTATTGAGGATTTCAGCTATATCCCTGAACTGGGCCGCTTTGTTTTAGAAAAAAATGATGAGATTGTGGCCGGCGGGATTATTACGTTAGAGTAAGCTCTTCCAATCATAACAGCCCTTAAACCAAAGCTTAAAAATCAGATTATTAACATCCGCGTCCAGCGAATCCCGATAAAGTTTATAGGGATTTGTTTTTTTACGATTAAAACCGGGAATAATGGTAAAGCCGTATTTGTAACCGGCCTCTTTGACTTCTGTTATAACTTTACTGCTATAACTTTTTTTATCGCCAAAAGTATAGGCAAAAAATTCCGATTTAACCGACTGCCAGACTTCCCGATGCATCTCTTGATGGTCTAAATCAGTCAAGCGCTGATGAGTAAAACTATGGCCGCCAAGGCAATGGCCTTCGGCCAGCAGGCCTTTAATATAACTATCAAGTTCATCATTATAAAAAAATTTGCCGTTAGATAAATTTCTTAAATATTGAAATTCCTTGCTGATGAAAAAAGTGGCTTTGATATTATATTTTTTTAAAATCGGCAGAACATTGTTAAACCAGCTTTCAAACCCATCGTCAAAAGTTATTAAAATATTTAATCTTTCTGATGAGAATTCCTGATGTTTGAACTGCTCCGGCGTAATGATGTTATATTTTTTCTGAAGATATTGAATTTTCTTTTCAAACTGATTAGTCTGGTTGTCTTTGACTTCATGGAGGCACCACACTCTTAGGAGCCGACAGCCAGGCTGTCGGCTGCGTAGCTGTCGGCTGCGTAATTGCAAAAACTGCCTGCGCCAGAACGGAATGCTGGTGAGATAAAATAGGATTATTAAGATGTTGCGGGTTAGGTGTTTCATTGTTTAATTGATTATTTGAATATTAGGGATGATTAGTTTGATAGTAATTAAAATCAATTAGCCAATTAATCAAATATTTATTATATTCGTCTAATAATACCTAATGCAACATTCAGTCGTTCAGTATCTAGAATTGGTAAAGATGAAGCTTCTTTGTCGGTCTTTATTGGACAATATATTACAGCTTCAAGTCGTGTTCTTTCGTTTGGTGTTATTGACTTATCACAAGAACATATATCATCATAATTTCGGCTACGATCAGGTTTTTTCGCTTGTTTAGCAGATTCTTGAATGTTTTTTAATCTTTCTCTACTATCTTCAGCAGTAAATAGGTGCGGGAAATGTACTAAAAGATACGTTGCAACAAAAAAATATTGAAGTTGTATTGTATCGCTATCATCAACTATTAACTCTTGCGCTTTCTCAGATAATGCGATTTTCATTCCAAATTGATGTAGTAAATGCTTGGCGATACGTGGTTCACTCACAAACTTTTTTAGAAATTCATTTATATATTTCTCTTGTTTTTCATTAAAATTAATACCATGTGATCCAAGAATTTCTTTAACAATTTGACTGAGATCGTTTTTTGGTAGCTCGTAATAATAATGTACGATTTTAGTGAGATATTCTCCTCCATACCCATAATGAAGTCCATACTTCTTCTCAATCATTTCACTCATGACGCGTCTATCTATTGCGAGAACAAATAGTGTGTTATCTACATATAAAAAATTTTTAATGCCCTCAAGAAGCTTCACAGCATTTTCGGGCAAACATCTATCTAAATCGTCGATAAAAACTATTAATTTTTCTGATCTCGTTTCTTCTAAAACCTTAACGACAATATCTTTAAAAGTTTTTTGAACTCCTCTTACCTTATCAATCCATATTTCGTGTTCTTCAAAAATTTTGTCCTCAAAAAGTTTGAAGTCATCCTTGACTTTTTTTACATCAGCAACCTTGGTAAATCTTAATAGCCCAGAAGTTATTACCAAAGCATCTGTCATCAATTTTTTCCAACGTTCAGGATCAATATTACATTTCTCCTTAATACAGGCGAGGAGTGCAAACAAAAGATCTTTCCGATCAGAATACTCATATTTCCACGGTTCAAAATAAACAGTCGTTAAAAAATTATACTTTGCTGGTGTATCTTCAATATGTTTAATCATGTAATTAATCATGGTAGACTTCCCGCTCCCCCAATTTCCGTATAAACCAAAGCAATTAGGCGGTTCCATTTCTATTATAATATCATCCAATATTTTCCTGGTTAATTCCCTATAACCAAAAGCATCATTCTCAAAATTTTGAAGGTGTTTTTCTGTAGGAAATTTCATATATAATAGGCTACAATTCAATTAACTGGCCGTCCATCTCCTTAGGAACGTCCAAACCAAAATGATTAAGAATGGTCGGGGCATAGTCTAGGATGCTGATATCCTGTTTTCGGGGGTTTAGGCCTTGTTTGTAGGCCAAAAATAGCCCGTTTTTGGCGTTTTCGCCTTTCCAGTGCTGTGGCTGTTCAAAAACCTCTTTGGAGCCAAGGGAACCGCTAAAATGGGTGTTGGGCGCCTGGTCCACGATTATATCCGGAGCCTCGCTTAAATGCTGGCCCGAATAGATTTCTTCTTTTTTATAAACTTTATTGACGATTTTAATTCCCTGATGTTCCAGCGATTCTAATTCGCTGATTAGTTGATTCTTGAACGATTCATCTTTATTCAACAAATAGATAGGCCCCTGACCAGAAGCAATCACCTGCGATTTGTCCCAGTCTATCATTTCGCCTTTGCCGGCGAACTGCACATGGCCCACGTCGTCGGGCAGCATTTGCTGAAGGTTTTTAGGCACTGCTTTTTTGACAATGTCTTTGAGCCCCAGCTTAGTTAAAGTTTTAGTGACTCTCTCGCGAGTGATGCCCAATTTATGCAACTTTAAGCTTGAGTTTTTAGTCTTCAGTCTTAAGTATCCCTTCTGCTCCAGCCAAGCGCTGATGTTAAATTTTACTTTAATTTCATTAGTGCCGTGGTCGGACATTAAAATAAACAATCTGTCCGGAAATTTTTCTAAAAGTGATTTAATGCCATTATCGATTATCTGCCAGGCCTTAAAAACTTTATCATCGCCCCAGTGATAGTGCTGGAGAACGTTGATGAGATACACGGCCACCATAAAAAAATCAAAATCGCCTTCGGTTAAAAGATATTCTGCGGCCTGGAATCTGACTTTGATGAGCCGGTAGATTTCGGCAATGACCTGATCGGCGTCTTTTTTCATAAAGCTGATGTTTTGCGGCAGGATCCGATAATTGAATTTTGACTTGAGCATTTTTTCCAGGGGTGCCGGGTAAGTAAAGTCAGATTCCATGGCATCTGGTCCGCCGGCTATCATCAGGCCGTTGATCTGATGGGGCGGATACAAAGTGGGCATATTAACCACGCCGACTCTAAAACCGGCATCCGAAAGATAATCAAAAATCTCCTTGCCGGAAAACGATTCGGAGCTTGGTATGTAGATTCTATGATTTTTGAGATCAATATTTTCCCACCAAAAAACTCCCAGTTTGGCCGGATTCAAACCGGTGGAAAAACATTTCCAGTTAGGCGAAGTTACTGGCGGCAGCTGCGATTCTTGGATGCCCCAAATACCTGATGACTGGAGCTTTTTAAATGTCGGCAACTTGCCTCCATCTATCCATTGTTGAATGTAGTTCCAGCTGCCGCCGTCCAGGCCGATGACTATGGTTTTTTTATTCATAAGGACTAAGGATTGAGGACTAAGTGTAAAGTCTCATCTGATTATTAACGGCGTTATGATTTTGAATTTTTTATATGACTTCATTAAAAACCTCAAGGATTTGCCTATTTAAATTATCAACATTATGATGATTAACTACGAGCTGGCGCAGGCTTTTTTCTATAAAAGCTTTTTTATCCTTATTCAAATTTATAACATTTTTAATCTTTTCTGCCAAATCTAAATGATGGCCGCGCTTAAATAAAAAGAGGCTTTTTTCCTTTTCAGTTAAATCGCTTTTTTCTAAAATTTCCCAAGAAGCCGCATTAGAATCAATGATGATTCTCTGGCAGGCCATAGTTTCCACAATGGCTTTATCTAAGCTATTACTGCCGCCTGGGTTAACAACAAAGTCTGCTTGATTAATGAGTCTGGGCAATTGATGGTTAGGCACTGCTCCTTTAAAAGAAACAATATTTTGTAGGTTTAATTCTTCTCTTAATTTAATTAATTGCTGATGATATTCCTGATTCTTTCCTTGAGGCACGCCGCCGTAAATGCTGACTTTGAGCTTTGTTTCCGGCAGATTATCCAGAACCTGCCTGACTGCTTTTAGTAGCAGCTCATAATTTCTGACTGGTGACAGACGGCCGATGGCGATTATATTGATTAGATTTTTATTTTCTTTAATAACGTCCAGTGGCTTGAATTTTTGAATGTCGATGCCCTGGCCAATAACTCTTTTCTTTGGTGTTTTTACTTTAAAGGCAGAGGGCGCGCTGGTCACCACCCTGTCCACAAAATTAAGGGCCAGTTTGGAATAATTTATTATCTTGCCGTGGGCTTTCCACCAGACAATAGGGATGTTAAATATTTTTAGAAATAATCTTAGCGGTAATAAAAGAAAAATGTAAATTTCATTCATGTGAATAAAAATACCGTTGATTTTTTTGGTAAAGATCAAGGGGATAACAACTTTATAAAATTTTAGTATATACTTTAAACGGCTGATCCCCTGTTCTTTGCCTAAAGAAAAAACCTGGCAGTTATCAGGCAGTTTTACTTCTCCCTTGTATAAGCAAACGATATAAAGTTTGTTGACTTTTCCGGCTAAATCTTCTAGCCAGCTGTGAATGGCGGCCAGCAAGTCATCATTAAAATCAACTTTTTGGGTGATGTATAATATTTTTAATTTTTGATCTTTCATAATTTAAAAAAACCAGCCTAACCGCTCTTTAAATCTTTCCATGCTTAAAAGTAGATCAATAAAACCGTTCACAAAAATAATAATTATAGCTAACCAAAGCGCTTTATTTAACCAAAATTTTGGCCGGCTGAATAAATAAACCAAAAAATAACCGGCAAAAATTGCTAGTAAAGGATAAATCTGAAAACGGTACCTGGTTTCTACCACGGTAATAAAAATAATCAAAGGAGTGATAATGGTTAAAGCCATTAAATAATTTAACTGCTCATTCTTTAATTTAATTGATTTAATAATTCCACCCAAGCTGAAGATAAATAAAATTACCGAAGCAATTCCAGAAGAAAGCAGAAATAAAAACTGGCTCCAGCCAGATTGGTAAAACCAAAAGCCCATTGGCCTGACAATGCTGAAATATTTATTGATCCGCAGAAAAGTAAGCTTGACAAACTCCAGGGGGTATTCAACAACAAAATTTTTAAATTGCCTCACTGCCTCTCCTTGTATAGCTATGGGTCCATAAGCCGTATAATAATCCCTAGCTTCCTGTGATTGTTCCTGCTCGCCATTGGCGCCGTGATAATTGCCTACCCAAAAATTATAAGCTCCGGCTGCTCCAAACGGCATAAACTTATCATAGACTATATAATTTCTAACGATCCATGGGGTAAACACTAATAGCAAGGTGATAATAAATAAAGCCCCGGCCATAATCCTTTTTTTACTGTAAAAAAAGAAAAGAACAACCGGCGCCAAAAAAAGCACCGGGGGCCGGGCTAAAGTGGCAAGGCCAAAAATCAAACCAATAAGAACTGCTGACCAAATATTCCCTTTATTAAAATACCTAAAGAAAACATAGAGCGCTAAACAATTCAAAAACAGGTATAAATTTTCAATCATTAACATGGCCGAAGCTTCTATTAAATCCGGATAAAAACCAATAATAGCGGCAACGATTAAAGCAATCTTTTTTCTTCCCTGACGATCTTTAAAAATCAATAGGCAGGTTAAATAAACAAGCCAAGCAGTTAAAGTATGTAAAATTGCCTGAAGAATCCAAACCGGCTCGTAATGATGGCCAAAAATATAATATACTCCAGCTAAAAAATATTGGTATAAAGGACCAACTCTGGTAATAGCGCTATCGTGCTCAATATCTCCAACTAATGTTTCCCAATAACCATAGCCATCAACAATATTTATGGCGATATTGTCATAGGCCTGGAAGTCAACTAAAGGCTTAATTTGAAAATAAAACGAATAAAAAATGCTTAAAGCAAAAGAAAGCAATAAAATAATGACTATCGCTTTGTTATCTCGTAAGAACTGGTTAACTTTGTTATTTGCTTTTTTCATAAAAAAAATTGAATAAAGCCAGGCCGCCTTTTATCTCTTGTTTTAATTGATTCCAGCTCCTGATGTTAAACAAACGGCGCAAAATTATTTTGGGACGGAAATAAAATCGGCGATGAGCTAAATTATAATAATATTGTAATTTTTCTTGATTTGCCTCCGGTAGCTCCATTACCACATTAGACATGCTGTAATCGTTCCAATTAAAACTTTTAATATACCCTCTTTCCTTAGCCCATTGAAACAGTTCTGTGCCCGGATAGGGCGTAGTTATATTAAATTGAACTTCGTCTGGGTCTAGTTCCAAAGCAAAACTAATGGTTTTTTTGATGGTTTCCTCGGTTTCGCCCTGATTGCCAAACATAAACGAAGCTCTGGTTTCTATGCCTATTTTTCTGGCCAATTTAACAACTTGCTTCACTTGATCCAAAGAAATCCTTTTATTAATATTTTGTAGAATCTTTTCATCAGCCGATTCTACCCCAAATAATATTAGATGGCAACCGGCCTTTTTTATGATTCCTAAAAGCTCTTCATCAACATAATCAACTCTGGTAAAACAAGACCAGGAAATATCTATTTTTTCTTTAATAATTATGTCACAGAAATCTTTAATTACATCTTTAAACAAAGTAAAAGTATCATCATAAAAGGCCACTTCTTTGATGCCATAATTTTTCTGTAGAATCTTTATCTCATCAATTATATTTTTGGCTGATCTTTTTCTAACCCGGCCCCTAAAAGTGCGATAACAAAAAGTACAGCGCCCGGGACAGCCACGGGTAGCAAAAAGCATCATGGCCGGTAATCTTTTATAGCTGCCAATAGCAGGATAATATTTATCCATGGGCAATAAATGATAAGCAGGCGGAGGAATATCATCTAAATTTTGTATCAATGGCCTTAACTGATTTTTAACAATCTGATTATCTTTTTTATACCATAGTCCTAATATATCTTTAGGTTCTTTTCCGCTCACTAACTCTTTCATTGTTTTTTCTCCTTCATCAATAACCACAAAATCAACAGCCGGATGAACTAAAACTTCTTCGGGCAATACCGAAGCATGAACTCCGCCAATAACTATCTTAACTTTATTAAACAACTTTTTAGCAATATCTGCTACGGCTAAAGCATTATTAATTAAAGGGGTGGTGGCAGTAATTCCTATAAAATCCAAATCTGTATAATTCTTTAAAACTTTCTCCAAATCCCCTACTGTATAATGTTCTGCTGAACAGTCTAAATAATAAACCTGATGACCCTCGTGTTCTAAGACTGCTGCAATATAAGCAAGGCCCAAACTGGGCCAGCAGCTGGCTATCTGCTTCCATAAATTTTTATTTTCTCCAATAACCCAAGGCGGGTTGATCAGTAAAACTTTCTTCATTTTCTAAATTTATATTTTATAAGAGTCCAAATTGCTTCTAGGCCATCACGCCAATTAATTTTTTTACCTTCCTTCTTATGGCGGGGATGATAATTTATCGGCACTTCATGTATTTTAATCTTTCTTTTGGCTGTTTTGGCCGTTACTTCGGGACAGAATTCAAAACGCTCTGATTCTAAATTAAAACTTTTAAGCAGTTCGGTCTTAAACATTTTATAACAAACAGCTTCGTCAGTAATTTTAGTTTTATACAATAGATTAGTTAAGCCTGTTAAAAAAATTCCGCCGATAGCAAAGCTTAAGCCGGAATGTTTTGTTTTTAATAAATTAACGTTTAATCTTCTGGAGCCATAAACTACCGATACCCCGGGCTCTAACATTTTAGCCAGCAAAACTTTGATATCATCAGGATTATATTCTAAATCAGCGTCCTGAATAATAACCCAGTCACCGGTAACTTTTTCCAAGCCCGTTCTTATGGCCCTGCCCTTGCCGTAATTTTTATCATGAAAAAGGATCTTATATTTGTTCTTAATTGATTGAAGCAGCTCTCTGGTCCCGTCAGTTGAAAAATCATCAATGATTATTACTTCTTTTTCTATCCTTCCTAAATCCACCTCACCGACCTTTTCTAAAAGCCGTAAAATAGTTTCTTTCTCGTTATAAACGGGTATAAGAATAGATAATTTAGCCATAATTTATTCTGCCTTAATTAGCGGAAATCTTTTTTTATTCTTAAAACAGATAAAAAGGATTCCTTAACTTCGTTTAAAGAAAAACTTGATTGCCCTCGGCTGCGATTGATGAACAAAGTTTTATGTTCAAAAAATTTTACCCCTTTTTTAAATAGTTGATAAGCAATCTCCGATAAGACAATATAACCACTTGATTTTATTTTTAAAAAATCTATTTTTTGAACAGCTTCTCTGCTATAAACACGATAACCATTGGTGTAATCGTGAATGCCGATTTTTAAAATCAGCTCGGCATAAAAATTGGCCAGCCTGCTAAAAACCCTCCTGCTAATCGGCCAATTTTTTATTTTACTGCCTTCAACATAGCGGGAGCCAATAACCACGCTGTTGGGGACCGCTAACTTTAGAAGCTCTGGCAACTCCTCTGGCTGGTGGGAAAAGTCAGCGTCCATTTCTACAAAAAATTGATAATCCCTCTGCAGGCCAAACTGCAAACCGGCCAGCACTGCCGAACCGCGACCTGCTTTAGACTGGCGCTTAATTAAATATAAATTTGGAAAGGCCAGCTGTTTCTGCTCAATTAAACTTGCGGTTTTATCTCCCCCGTCATCCACAGCTAAGATATCTAAATTAAGATGGAGGGAAAATAATTTATTGACTAAAGGTATAATCGTATCTTGTTCATTATAAGTAGGGATAATAACTAAAATATTAGACATTATTTTTTTGATAATAATTTATGGTTCTTTTTAAACCTTTATCAAGATTAATTTTGGGTTTGACAACATTAGAAAATGATACTAATTTTGTGATTTTATCGGGACGGGATAAATCATGATCAATAACTAACTTTTTTCCAAATAATTTGATAACCTTTCCTACAACTTCATTAACAGTAACCGCCTCCGGGTTGCCGACAACAAAAAAATTTTTCTTTTTATTGCTGGAAGCGCTAAGCAAATTTTTTACTAAATCATCTACAAAAATAAATTGTATTCTCCTTTTGCCAGAACCCCAAATAGTAAAATCTTTATTGCTTTTGGCGATGCGGTCAATTATAGCCGGTATAAAATTAGCAGTTTGGGCTTTAAAGTCATCGCCCGGCCCGTAAACTGCCGCTGATCTCACAATTTTAACGCTTATTTTTGACTGTTTGGCAAATAACTGTAAAGCAAGTTCATTAGCGTACTTGCCCAGGGCATAACCGTCAAGAACATTGTCACCGACATTGACATAGTCAACGATAGTCGAACTAAGATAAACTAAAGTTTTAACTTGAGAATTCTGCACCGCCTCAAGAAAATTTAACAAGGGTTTGGCGTTGCCCGATAAAAAATCAAATGGCTGTTTGGCGTGAAAGGCAATATTTTTTTTATAACCGGCTAAATAATAAACAATATCGATGCCTTGTAAAACTTTCTGGCAAAATTTTGGCTGATTTAAATCTCCAAAAAATATTTTTGCCCCAGGACAGCTATAACTTTTATTTCTGGAAACTAAAAATAACTGATGATTAGTAGTCAGTAACGATTTTACCAACGCCTGTCCAATGAAACCGTGAGCGCCGGTAATTAAAATGTTCTTAGAGGAAGACTTCGACATATTCATTTTTACTAATCAATTAAAAATTCCTTATCACCGCTATGTTGAATACTTTTTAAATCGTAACCAACCATTATTCTAACTAATTCCTTAAAAGTAACCTTTGGCTGCCAGTTTAAAATCTTTTTTGCTTTACTGCTATCGCCCTTTAAAGTATCTACTTCGGCCGGTCTAAGATAATGATCATCAAGCTCAATGATCACTTTTTTAGTCTTGGCATCAATCCCCTTTTCCTCCCTGCCGCTGCCCTGCCAAATAAGGGAAATATCTAAATTTCTACAGACTTCCTCAATAAACTCTCTAACACTATGGTTTTCACCGGTAGCGATAATATAATCATCCGGTTGTTCCTGCTGCATCATTAGCCAAACTGCCTCCATATATTCCTTGGCATAACCCCAATCTCTTTTGGCTTCTAAATTCCCTAGCTTAACTGTATTTTGCAAACCCAATTTGACTCTAACCAAGCCCTGGCTAATCTTTTTGGTAACAAAATTTTCGCCGCGCCTGGGCGATTCATGATTAAATAAAATACCATTAACGCCGAACAGGCCATAGGCCTCTCGATAATTCTTTACAATCCAGTGGGCATATAATTTGGCAACGCCATAAGGGCTGCGCGGGTAAAACGGCGTATCTTCGTTTTGAGGCGTTTCTACAACCTTGCCGAACATTTCACTGGTCGAAGCTTGAAAAAATTTGGCTGTTTTATCCAATCCTAAAATTCTCATGGCTTCAATTAGCCTTAAGGCGCCCAAACCGTCAACATCGGCAGAATATTCCGGCGTTTCAAAGGATACCTGAACATGGGACTGGGCGCCCAAATTATAAATTTCGTCAGGCATCACTTTTTTCATAATTCTCATCAGACTGGAAGAATCTGTTAAATCGCCGTATTCCAAATGAAAATTTTTATGGCGGTCAAATAAATGCCTGTGAAGATGGTCAATGCGCCAGCGGTTAAAGGTAGAAGACCGGCGGACTATGCCGTAAACTTCGTAACCCTTGGCTAACAAAAATTCTGATAGATAGGAACCATCCTGGCCATTGACACCGGTTATAAGCGTTTTTTTCATAAATATCTAATTGATTATCACTTTAGTTATGATTGAATTAAACGGTTTTAAACTTTAAAAATTCCTTGAGTTTGTTATGTAAATTCGGATTGGCTGCCAAAATTGTTTCATCACCTAATAGCCATTCCTTTCCTTTTATAGTCGTCACCTTGCCGCCCGCTTCTCTGATAATAACAGCGCCAGCAGCCATATCCCAGGGCTCTAACTTTAAGCCCAAATAACCATGCAATTTTCCGCTTGCCACTAATCCAAGAGTGGCCGAAGCGCAGCCATAAGTAACAGGATACGTTACCCCATCCTCTGAAAGCAACTTTTTATGATATTTGGAAACAGTGTTTCTTGAACGTTTTGAATAATCCAAGCCGATCATCGCTTTATTTATATCTTTAATTTTAGATACTCTGATGGGTAAATTATTACAAAACGCTCCTTTGCCATATTCTGCCACATAGAGCTCATCGCGTTTTGGCGCGTAGATGACTCCCAAAATAGGTAATTTAACTTTCACTAAAGCCAAGCTTATTGCAAAATGGTCACTAATGCCAAAAGTATAAGGCAAGGTTCCGTCTAAAGGATCAATTACCCAACTAAATTCACAATTTTAAAAAAGATCTTTTCCTTCTTCAGAATAAATGTTGTGGTCTGGAAAATATTTTATTATTTCCTTTCTTATGAAAACGTCGTTTTGCTTATCGAGTTTGGTTGTAAAATTTGTTTTTATTTTATATTGAAGTTTCTGCGTCTTTCCATAATGGCTCATCAATGCTTTGCCTGCTTGTTTCGATACCCACACCGCAAATTTTTTATAATCTTTCATATGTTCAAGTCCACGAACATAATTCACACTTAATTAATTCTAATTTATGACGTTGTAAATCGACTTTTTGAGTATTTTTAGGCTTTAGTTTAGCGTCTATATAGTCCATTAATTTTTCAATTTGATTATTACTTTTTAATCT
>JAHISB010000033.1 GCA_018818425.1 Patescibacteria group bacterium | reverse complement strand
TCTCGACCAATCCGAAGCAATAGCGGTGATGATGGAAAAATACGAAATTGTCGCACAGATGTTTAACAGTTTTGACTATAAACGTTATTTTTTCGCAAGCACCAAAGAAAAAATGACCATTATTCTGGAAGCGCAAGAACATGTTTTAAGTTTGGAAGACGGTAAAAACAGATTTACGAAACAGGTTGGATTGCTTTCAAAGACTTTTGCCCTTTCCGTCCCCTCGCTTCCTGCTATGGACATAAAAGACGAATTGGGATTTTTTCAAGCCATAAAAGCTCGCCTAACCAAGTTTGAGCCGACGGGAAGCGGTAAAAGCGACACCGAAATTGAAACAGCCATACGCCAAATAGTTGACAGGGCTGTTGTTGTGGACAGCATTATTGATATTTTTGACGCGGCCGGAATTAAAAAGCCTGATATTTCTATTTTGTCCGATGATTTTTTGGAAGAAATACGAGACATGAAGCGAAAAAATCTGGCACTGGAGCTTTTGAAGAAAATTTTAGATGATGAAATCAAAACCAGAACCAAGAAGAATTTTATTCAAAGCAAAAAGCTTTCAGATATGCTTGATGCCGCGATTAAGAAATATCAAAACAATCTACTGACCGCAGCACAAGTGATTGAGGAATTGATCAATATCGCAAAAGAAATCAAAGCCTCTGACGAGCGAGGCGAAGATTTGGGCTTAGCGGAAGATGAAATTGCTTTTTATGACGCATTGGCGATAAACGGAAGCGCAAAAGAAGTACTGGGAGACGACAGCCTGCGGGAGCTTGCTCGTATTTTGGTCCAAAAAGTAAAAGCAAACACGGCAATTGACTGGACGATCAAGGAAAGCGTGCAAGCAAAACTGCGGGTAATAGTAAAAAGAATTTTGCGCCAATACGGTTATCCGCCCGACAAGCAGAAACTGGCAACGGAAAATATCCTAAAACAAGCCGAGCTTTTTGCTGATGAGTGGAGTTCTTAAAATCTCGTGTTATGTTAAAACCTAAGAAATCAAAAACAGACGAATATTTGAAGGAATATAAACCATTAATGCAATTGTATGGAGAATTATCGCATACAATTAGTTTTGTTTTAGAAACTTTACTTAAAGAAAGCACAATAAGTAAATATCTTTTAGCTCCACCAAGAGCAAAAAGTTTAGAATCATTGTGTGGCAAACTAATTAGAATCGAAAAAAACGGTGAAAAGGATGAACAAATAAAAAAACTAACGGATATAAAAGACTTAGCAGGTTGTAGAATAGGATTTTATGTTGAAGCAGATATTAACCGTTTTAAGAACTATATATACGAAAACTTTGAAGTGCTTGATGAAAAATTACATTATTCATCTAGGGAGAAAGAGGAAGGGTATAATGCCACTCATCTAATCGTTAAGTTGAAAAATAACAGGGTTGAATTGCCAGAATATAGAAGATTCAAAAATTTAAAATGCGAGATACAATTGACTACGGTTTTATATCATGCTTGGGCGGAAATAGAACATGATATTACATACAAGATTCCTGATGAAATTAATAAAACTTTCAAAAATGAAATTGATATTTTAAAACGAAGGATTGTGAATGTAGTTGAGGATTATATAAAACCAGCCCAGCATGACATTAATTACATAGCCTCAAGCTTCGAAAAATTGAAGAAAGGAACAGAGATTTTTAATGTAAACTTTTTTAAGAATATTAGAAATGTACAATCAAATAATGAATTGTTTCAAAATCTAAAAACCTTGCTATCATATGTTGAGGAGTATGGAGACAAAACACCCGATGATGTCAAATTATTAGAAGTTATCAGGTCATCACTGGAAAAATCAAAAAAACTTAAAAAAGAGCCCATTAAAACTGCGTTTGGTGATCTTCCGGGACACGATTATGCGGATATTGCTGAAGTTTGTTTGGATATTTTAGAACGACTAAGATTTGCTTATCCAAAAGAGGTTTTTGATACTTTGAGCCGACTATCCATTGATGAAAACGATAAAATAAAAAAGAAATCATTGGATGTTGCTTCAAAAATGGCTAAATATACTTTTTGGCCAAAAGAGAAAAAGATTTATTATCACCCCCAACTTTTTATTATTGATGAAATTGAAAAATTGGATGATAAAAACTTGCTAACTTATTTAAGTTTACTTGTTAAAGTATCCGAGGAGTTGCTTTCTCCGTCTTTTGAGGGTACATCATGGAGCGATCATAAAACTTTCACCATACACCAAGGATCACTACCTGCTGGAGATACGGTCAAAAAAATTCGGGAAAGTACAATCAGCATTCTCAAAAAACTCTACGCACTATCAGAAACAATATCTGAAAAACAACAGATTTTCCAAGCATTAGGGCAAGCAACGCACACACCACACACAGGAGATTACACGCCGGAGCTTGAAAAGATCATTTTAGAGAATACAAACACTCTGATTTCTTACTATTCTTCTCTTGTTAAAGAAGCTGATAATGAAATTATAAAAATTATTGAGGAGCAATTGCATTGGTTTGTAAAGCGATTCCAAAAGGGATTGAAAAACATAAAAAAATTGAGGTCGCATATTGAAAGAAATGCAGAATATGACATGTACAAAGTATTCGTGGGTTGGGATTATCGTTTTTCTGATGATCTGGATTACCACGAAGCTGAAAAAGAGCGAAAACAAAAAATTGATGAATATATAAAACAAATAACTGATAAGAGCTTTTTGCAATGGCAGAAAAAGATTTTATCTATCATCAAAAACTATGGGTTGCTTGAAGATCGTGGGCAATTCCAGTATTTCAATATTTTCCTGAATGAGTTAGGTAAAAAGATACCTAAAATTGCCCAGAAACTGATTCTAAAAAACGAAAAAGAGCTTGAACCATTCCTTCTACATTTAGTAGCTGGAATATGGCAAAGCAAAGAAAAAGGAGAAGCCCGGAAAATACTGGAAAACTGGACTAAAAAGGGAAAGCATTTGTCGGCTTGTGCCTACATATTTGAATATGTAAAAGAAATTGATGAGCCTTTATTGAACAAAATTTATAAAAAGGCAACAGAGCAAAATGATGTAAATGCCCTAACAAATATAATTCGTTCTATTGTAAGCAACTTTGAGCAGAGCAAAATTGGAAAAGATTTATTTTTAGACGCTATAAAGGAACTAACGAAATACAAAAATTATTGGTGGGTAAATCATGTTTGGTTTAGAGGAAATTCCATTTTAGGAGCACTTAATAAAAATGATTGGAAAGCAGTTTTAGAAAGTCTGCTCATTGTGCCAAACATTGATTACCATTTGGAAGAAATACTTTCAGCAGTTGCTCAAAATTCACCGAAAGAGTTAGTAGGTTTTTTCTATGAAAGAATGAAAATACAGACAAAAAAGAAACGAGAAGAAAGATATGATGCAATTCCTTTTGACTTACAAAAATTAAACGAGCCACTTAGTCAAAATGCAAAGGATGTAATTGAAGAAATTTTGAAATGGTTTAAGAAAGAAGATTGGCTGTCCTATTGGGAAGGTGGCCATTTCTTGGAGGCAATTTTCCCCGCTTTTCATCAAGAATTAGAAGATCAATTAATAAAATTACTTAGGTCAAAAAACAAAAATAAGGCAAAAATAGTTTTGTATATCTTGCGTTCGTATAAAGGTGAAACTTTTTTACATAATGTCTGTAAAGAATTTATTAAGCAATATCCCAACAGTAAAAAGTACAAACAGGAGATGTTTGTTGTTCTTTCCCAAATGGGTGTTGTTTCGGGTGAATATGGTTTTGTCGAGGGTTATGAAAGAAAAAAGCAAGAAATACAAGAATGGAAAAAGGACAAAAGCAAAGTCATCAAAAAATTTGCTCAAGAGTACGAAAATTATTTATCAAAGCGGATTGATTACGAAAAAAAGAGAGCCGATGAGGACATTGAAATTAGGAAAAGAGAATTTGAAGGATAATTAATGTTTTCGGTCGGGGCAATTCACCCCTTTAGTTCCCCTCTTGCCCCTCCCTCAAACAGAATAAGGAGTTTTGGATTTTGGGCATTCACCCCTAACCCCTCTGCCCAAAATCCAAAACATAAAAACAAATTTATAATTATTGAATAAAAATCCTGTCAAAATGAAATTGAATGAAAAATATTTTTTGAACAGCGTATAACAGCGTGTTTGCGGCTCCGCTTACACCTCTTTAAACAAAGTTGATTTTTTACCCTAAAAATGCTTAAATAACCTTAGGCATTTTTAATTTAATAACATTTAGTCGGTGTAAGCTACGCCCATATTGGCTGTTCGCTACGGTGGTAAACGAAATTATACCACCTCCACTCACAGCCAACATCGCAAACACGCCGGACGTTATGTGAAATAAAATTCTTTCTTTTTTCTTTTTTTAAATTTGCTTTTTTAATAATAAGGAAAAATAAGTTTTTTTATTTATTTATATAGGGGTATAAGGTGTTTTTTCTGCTTTTGGAGGCGCAGAAAAAACGATTTTATCTAATCTTAGTTTTGTGGTAGAATCATTATATGAAAGCTGAATCAACAATTAAATTACTGCAAAAAACTAAGGTTGATAAATCTTGGTCATTTTCTGATAAAACTAGAAAGGATACGGCTTACATTACTCACGGTTATCATCGTTATCCGGCAAAATTCATTCCACAAATAGTTTCTCGTTTAGCTGAAAAATACACAAAAGAAGGCGATTTAATTGTTGATCCTTTTGGTGGTTGTGGGACAACGCTTGTTGAATCAAAGGTTATGGGACGACCATCAATTGCTGTTGATATTAACCCGGTTGCTGTTTTAATTACCAAAGCAAAAATTACACCAATTGATCCTGTTAAAATTGAAAAGGAATTTACAACTTTTCAAAAAAGACTGGAAACTTACAGCGAAAAAACAGAAGTAAAAGCCCCCCAACACGAAAGAATTGATTATTGGTTTAAGCCTGAAGAAAAAAGGAAACTTGCTTTTATTTTTACCGAAATTTCAAAAATAAAAGATCAGGATGTCCAAGACTTCTTCTTTTGTGGATTTTCAAACATTCTTAAAAATTGCTCAATCTGGCTACAAAAAAGCAATAAACCGACGAGGGATTTTGAAAAAAAACCGTCAGAGCCAATCAAAACATTTTTGAAACAAATAAAAATGATGTTGCGAGGCAACGCGCGATTATTTGAATTACTATCAGAGAAAGGTTATTTAAAAGTCCCGAGCAAAGTAATTTGCACGGACGCAAGAACTGTTCCCGCAAAAGATAAGAGCGTCAGCTTGATTGTTACTTCACCGCCTTATGTAACATCTTATGAGTATGCTGATTTGCACCAACTCACCGCTTTATGGCTGGAATATACGAAAGATTTAAGCGACTTCCGCAAAAGATTTATCGGTACTTCTTACCATAATAAAAAAGATTTGGTTTTGAATAGCGAACTTGCCGAAAAAATAAGGAATGAATTATTGAATAAAGATAAAAAAACTGCCGAGGAAGTTTCAACCTATTTTAGCGAAATGAATCAGGTTTTTACTGAAATGAAAAGAATGTTAAAAAAGGGCGGAAAAACCTGCATTGTTATCGGCAATACGAGCTTGAAAGGTGTTGAGATACTTAATGCGGAAGTTTTTGCCGAGCAATTACAAAACTTAGGATTTAAGATCGCCGATATTATCAAAAGAGAAATACCGTCAAAAAATTTGCCGTCTGTCAGAGATGAAACGACGGGTAGGTTTGCCGGTATAAATGATAAAAATAAAGTTTCTGTTTATCCAACAGAATACATTTTAATAATGGAAAAATAAAACTATGACAATACAAGACCTTATCAAAATTTATGACACAAAAAAGAAAAAACATGGTGCGGAAGCATACAGACATATTTCAAATGTTCTAAAAGAAGCAAAAGAACAACACGAAAAAGATTTTGAGGGGGATGATCACGAGCAATCTTGGCGAGCGTTCAAAGGTAAAAACTTAGAAAAATTGATTGAATACATCATCACGGACGAAGTTAATGCTCTTGGTTTGCAAGTGGTAAATGGAAATAGTCTTGAAAGAACGAACGGATCAAACCTTTCAAAAGAATTGAGTTTAGTTAAAAGAAATTTGATTGTTGATTATGGCGAGTTTGGTTCGCATTTGCCGGATGTTGATTTGATTATTTACCATCCAAAAACAAGCAAGGTTGTCGCTGTGTTATCCAGCAAGGTTACACTGCGAGAGAGGATCGCCCAAACGGGTTATTGGAAAATAAAACTTGCCTCTGACGAAGCGACAAAGCATATCAAAGTTTATTTCGTAACGCCGGATGAGGACGGAACGCTAACAGTCAAAAAACCAGCAAAGAAAGGCAGGGCAATTGTTGAAGTGGACACCGACGGCAGTTATGTTTTGAGCGAAACAGACATTGAGGAAAGCGACAAAGTAAAAATGTTTGACAAGTTCATCGATGACTTGAAAAAATTACTAAAATGATTTTAATTTATGGCTACTCAACAAACAATCAATAGAATGAAGAAGAACGAACTCTTAAATTTACTAAGAGAAACTATAGACAATATTAACAAGATCAATTCTTCGATTGAAATTTTTACTGAAAAAGAAACTAATATTAAAGACGCTTACTCAAAGGTAGATGGAGATGATGGTTTATTTTCAAAGATAGAATCTGCGACCAATGAAGCTGAGGAAAAAATCAAAACAATTAGAGAAATTTATAATGAGATTTACGAAGATGATGACGATGGAAAATCTATAAAAACACAGTTAGACGAGCTTGTTAAGATATTTAATGATGATAAGGGAGAAATAGATGATTTTAAGAAAAAAATTTGGGGATACAAGAAAACAAATGAATCTGGCGAAAAAGAAGATGTGCCAGGCTTATTTGACAACATAAATTCTTTTCACGATAAACAAAAAGAAAAATATGACATACTTTATAAACAGATAGAGGAAGAACTTTTATCTGGCGCAACGACAGTAAACTTATCAAAATCATTTGCGGACAAAGTAAAGGAATATCGTATGAATAGTTGGCTATGGTCATGTTTATTTATAGTTTTAGTAGCCAGTATGGTTGTATATTATGGAATCGTTACATTTTCTACCACGGAAATAAAAACTCTGCAAGATGTATTTCTACATCTATCTTTCAGATCGCCATTCTTGGCTTTTGCCGTATGGCTTGGTGTTTTCTTCGGGAACAGAAGAGCTGAAAGTAAAAAACTAGAAGAATCATATAAGCATAAAGAAGTAATGGCTCGTTCTTTTGTGGGATACAAAAGAACGCTTGAGGAAATTGATGATAAGGATGACGCTTTATTAAAAGAACACATGAAAAATTTATTAAAAGCAATTGGTGAAGATTCAAGCACGTTTTTAGATTCAAAGGGTGAAAAATATCCCCTCTGGGATTTTTCAAGAAAAGAAAAATCAAAATCAGTTTCAAAACAACAAGAAGAATAAACTATGGAAATTGAATCAACAACCCTTTGGGATTTTCCGAGGCAAAATTATGGCGATAAGCCACACGGAAATAATAAATACAACGGTGTAACACCAGCTTTTGTCATTTGGAATTTACTCCAAAGATACACCAAAGAGGGCGATCTAGTTGTTGATCCGATGTGCGGAAGCGGGACAACGATAGATGTTGCCAAAGAATTAAATAGAAAAGTAGTTGGTTACGATTTAAACATTGTTCACCCCGATGTTCTCAAAAATGATTCTCGAAAAATCCCGCTTGCGGACGATTCTGTTGATTTTGTTTTTATTGATTCGCCATATTCAGACAACATCAAGTATTCTGATGATGAAAAATGTATTGGAAAAATTTCCTGCGAGAAGATAGAATTTTATGATGAGTTAGAAAAAACCGCTTCGGAAATTGCGAGAATTTTAAAACCCGGAAAAGTTATGGGTTGGGTTATTGCCGATCAATGGATTAAAAAGAAATTTACTGCCGTAGGATTTTTGATGTGGCAAAGATTGGAAAAATACTTTGAACCAATTGACTTGGTTTGCTTGACAAGACACAATCAAACATCAAACACAGGAATTTGGCATCAGCGAGCCAGACAATATAATTTCTACCTACGAGGATTCAAATATTTATTTATAATGAAGAAACAAAATCGACAATAAGGAGTTTTGGATTTTGGGCATTCACCCCTAACCCCTCTGCCCAAAATCCAAAACGAAAAAGAAATTTGAAAATTTTTTAAAACAAGTTTTCTTTCAGAAAACAAAGAAAAGAAATACATCAGCTAACACCCCATATGCGATTCGGGCTTTGCTAAAGCCCTCTCCCAAATTTTTATTCCGCTATCGCTACATAAAAACTTCGCATATGGAGGTCTGTTATATGAAATAATAAAAATTTTATGAATAAATTTACACAATTCTTTAAACAAAAAATGACAGTTAAAAAGTTTACAATTTGTTTTGTTATCGCCTTTGTTCTATGTTTAATGTATGTTCGGGATTTTTTCAGTGCATTAATGTTAATCTTTGGATTAGGTGTCTTTTGCTTAATAATCTTTATTAAATATACATTTTGGAAAACAGTCTTTGGTATAAGGATTGTTCCTAAAGAAAAAAATATTGAATTGAATAAAAATGAATTGCACATATTTAATGACTTAATTACTAAACCAACAATAAAAGAATATTTAACCAAGGGTGATATAGACAAAATTATTGAATCAGAATTAAAGAAACTTAATGATTATAAAGAAGGTTGGCAAATACATTACGCAAAAGACAGGATAAAAGAGGCGATAACAAAACATTTTAAAAATTAACTAAATTTTTATTACATCACATAACACAGTGTATCTGGTTCACTCGCTAAATTTAACAATATTAAAATATTACAATTATGACACTATTTAGTTCTTGTCCATATCAATTAAAAAATCAAAATTGGATACCTGCTGGAGTCCTTATTAATACATCTGGCGAAAATGAAAATAATCAACCTTCTGAATTTAATTTAGAATTCTCAACTAAAAAAGAAGCGGATAAATATTTTAAAGATTATTATTTAAAAAAAGGTTATATTGATAAAAACAATATTTAGCTCGCTCTCCCAAATTTCAGCCACTATTTTGCGGTAGCTCGTTCCTCGCGATTTTACCACAAAATAGTGTCTAAAACTTCAGATACACACGCAAGCACTAGCGTTGCGTTTAAATATCCCATAAACATTGCTGTTTATGAGGTTGGTCTATAAAGATTTGTAGCTCAACCTCAGAAAGTAGTGTATTTATAGGGGTTTTATCAAATTGCGAGACACTTAAAATTTGTAGAATTTCGTATAAATCCAATTTGACTTTCAGTCGCTTCTTGGCAATGGCAATGGTTAGAAAAGCGCACATGGCAATGCAGATTTGGGTCTTAACGGCATTAAACGAGCGCCCCCAGAACACTTCAATTCTCAAATGCTGTTTAATCCATTTGAAAAATAACTCAATCTGCCAGCGGCGCTTGTATAAATCAGCGATTACTTTTGCGTCCAGATCAAAGTTATTGGTTAAATAAACATAATATTTGTTCGTTTCAATATCATAATATTTTATCCGTCTCAGTTCCTTGGGATAATGCTTTCTGGAATAAAAATGTTTCAATTTAATGATTTGATCGCAGCGCAAACCGCTTGCCTTGCCGATTTTTCCAGAGCAGAGATTTTGAAACGATAAACCGCTTTTAGCCCGAATAATGAAAAAAGCGTCTTGCGAATTGATAACGTAAAGCCGTTCAAAATCAAAATATCCTCTGTCCATTATATAGAACGCGCCTTTTTCAATCTCCAGCTGATCCAAAAAATTAACATCATGCGTTTTTGCCTCTGTTATCAGGAAAAACGAAGGGATATTGCCTTTTAAATCAAGTTGCGTGTGAATTTTGACAGCGGATTTTCCCAGTTCAAAATAGGCCCATCTGAATGTGCCGAGACATAACTCAATTATAGTTGAATCGAGAACATAGACAGAGTTGTTAAGCTCAAGTTTAAAATCGTTGTCTTGAACGTAGAGTTTTCCAGCTTTCTCAATTAATAGTTGAGCCAGGTCTCGGTAAATTCGCCAGTCGCGGTTTTCATTGGCGCGGGTCAAAGTTGATAAAACAAATTTGTTGATCTTAAATCCCAAATGATATAATTTTTTAGAATGGGCGTTGAGACAAGAAACAATCCCGCTTAAACTTTTAAGATTAGTTAGTTGGCCGAACATCATCGCCAGCAGCTGATCGCGGCAAGTTAATTGGCGGATTTTACTGTTTCCGTTGTAACGTTTGACGCATCTGTCAAAATCATGCCGATAAATTAATTCAACGATTTGCGCAAAGATAAATTTTCCTTGATGCATAGATAATTATCACAAATTAATGATTAACTGTGGATAATTATCTATTTCCAATTCAAATCGTGCAAACTGAAAAAGGGCAAATTTTCGCTAATTTAAGTAATTATTAAGGAGCAAAATATTTTTAAACGCAACGCTAGTGACGCAAACGTTATGTGAAATGCCGAAAAGATATAAGGCGTTCGGCACATCATCTAACACGGGATATGAGGCGGAAAGAAATATTTTTTTTGTTATTTTTTGGCAATAAAAAACGGATGCCTCAACCTCGTAGGTTGTGACATCCGACAGACCTCCTGCAATTAGGAAGGAATTTTGCTCCTCAGCTTCATAAGCCTTGAACAGAATTCATCCTCAGTCAGGATTGTTTCGAACGGATCCGATTTGCCGATTGAGTGAGTCAACACCTCCTGCCCAGTTGCCAACAGTGCTTTTCTGAATTCCTCGTTTTTGGCTAATTCATCGTATGCCCTGTCGATAAGCTTCTGGTACTCAACACCTTGGCGGTCATATTCACGACCCTGCCAGTACAACATTTGTGTTTCTTTCCAAGCGATGTTGTGCTCATTACCCCAGTTCTTGGCTTCGATGCCGACCAATTGGCAAATCTCTTTTTGAACGAGCGGGTCGTCAGCCTTGAGTGATTGGAGGAAACCCTCCATTGAAGCGCATTTTACACCGTCTATCTCGAAAGAATACGGAGCAAAATTTGTGAGCGCCCCAGCCGGATAATCCAACTTTGACCTTATGTCCATCTGCAATCCTCCTTTTGTTGTATATTGATAGATCCTACAGTTAAGCACATTTAGCCAAAAAAATCAATAGGTATTGCCAAAAATAAAAAATAACAAAAAAATTATTAAATCACATTCGATAACAAGGTCGTCTAAATCCCTCTTTCGCTTCAGTGATGCGCTTCACGCTATTTTACCGCCTTCCGTTAGTTTGAGGGCTTTAGATACGCACGCAAGTCCACTAACTCAATATATTAAACTTATATTTAACAAAACTAAACATGGCCATCTACCTAAAAGCAAAAAAATTAGACTTCTCAACCGGCAAGCAGCTGATTGTTTTGATGAACGAAGAGGAAGCCAATAATTTTGGCATTCAGGCAGGCGATAAGATTGCTTTGCAGTGGCGCGGCGATAAGCTGGTGAACGTGGAAGTCAATTTAAGCGATAAAAAAATAAGGCCCGGCTTTATCGGGCTGTACGAAGACATCTGGAAAAAATATCCTTTGGAAATCAATGAGATTATAGAATTACACCTTTTAAGCCGCCCTGATTCTATTTTAGCCGTTAAAAAAAGGTTGCTGGGAAAAAAGCTGGATTACGAAGATATTTATTCCATAATGAAAGATATCACTGAAAATAAATTATCCAATATCGGCGTAACCTATTTTGTGGCGGCCAGCTTTTTTTATCCCTACACTAACGATGAGCTGTTTTACATGTCTAAAGCCATGGCCGAAACCGGCGAGATTATACATTTTGGCAAGGGCATTGTGGCTGACAAACACTCCATTGGCGGCGTGGCCGGCAACAGAACCACTATGATAGCCGTGCCTATTATTGTTTCTTTAGGCATTACCATACCTAAAACTTCGTCAAGGGCTATAACTTCGCCTTCGGGCACAGCCGATACTATGGAAGTATTGGCTCCGGTTAGTTTTTCTGCCGAAGAGATGAGGGAGATTGTTAAAAAAGCGGGCGGCTGTTTAATCTGGGGCGGGGGATTCAATCTGGCTCCGGCTGATGACAGAATTTTAAAGGTAACTAACCCTTTATCATTAGAACCATACGATAAAATGATTGTCAGCATTATGGCTAAAAAAATCGCTACGTCAGTCACTCATCTGGTTATTGATATGCCGATAGGCAAAACCACCAAGGTTTCGGATGCTAAAACAGCTGCAGAGATTAAGAAAAAATTTGAATACATCGCCAAAAAATACGGCATAAAAATTAAGGTTGAAATAACTAAAAGTTCTGACCCGGTGGGCAAGGGCGTTGGTCCAGCTCTGGAAGCCAGGGATGTTTTAAGGGTTCTGCAGCAAAAAGAAAACCGGCCGCTGGATCTGGAAGAAAAAAGCTTGAAGCTTGCCGGTGTTTTGCTGGAATTATGCAAAAAAGCCACGGCCGGCGAGGGTAAAAAACTGGCCCAAAAACAGCTGCAGTCAGGCGCTGCCTGGAACAGCATGGCTAAAATAATCAAAGCCCAGGGCGGAGATCCTGATATTGATTCCGAAAAGGTGACCATCGGCGCCATTAAACATTATGTCAACAGCCAAAAATCAGGTAAAATAAAAATGGCTAATAATAAAAAAATAAACGATGTCTGCAGGATTTTAGGAGCGCCGGGCGATAAACTGGCAGGCATTTATTTAAATAAAGAAATAGGCGATATAGTAAAGAAAGGCGAAAGGTTATTCACTCTTTATGCCCGCAACGATGCCAGGATGTCGCTGGCAAAAGAAGCTATAAAAAAATTAAAAATCTTTGAGTTTTAACTCATATATACTCCTTCGCTTTAATAATTCCGATTTTCTAATTTTTATGAGTTTACTTTCTTAGTTTCTTTCCAGAATCTAACGCAACAATATTGGCTCTCGCGGCCAAAAATGTTAAGTTGGATTCCTATGATAAATTATCAAAGATTAAGTTTGGATGAGCGGGAAGAAATCAGCCGGATGCTCGCCCAAGGTTGTTCATTAAATTACATCGCTAAGTCATTAGGCCGATACGCCAGCACAATCAGCCGTGAGGTTGCCGGAGGCAGCTGCAACAAGTATACCTATCGGGCAGGCAAGGCTCAACGTCGGGCGGACAGAAATGCCAGTAAACGCAAGCAGGATAAGCGGCTGCTTGATCACTCATTTCGGCTTAAAAGATATGTCCGCAAGAAACTCCGTAAAAAATGGTCGCCTGTCCAGATTGCCGAAGAGTTGAAAATAGATTATCCTTTTGATATGACTATGCGCATTGCCCCGGAAACAATCTATTCTTACCTATATGTCTTGCCTCGAGGCGCCCTGAAGAAGGAGTTATTATCTTGTCTCAGGCAGAACCGCAAGAGAAGGCATAAACAGGGCAGAGGGGCTGAAAACGAGCGGAAAATCGAAGATATGCTCTCTATCGAGGAACGCCCTAAGGAAGTGGCAGACAGAATTATCCCCGGACATTGGGAAGGCGATCTGATTATTGGAAAGAACAATCGTTCGGCTCTCGGCACTTTAGTGGAGCGCACGACCCGCACGACTATCCTTATCCCGGTTAAAAGCAGAGAGGCGGAAACAGTTGCTAAAGCCTTTGCTAAGGAAGTGAAGAAACTGCCTATTCAAATGAAACTGTCAATGACCTATGATCAGGGGCGAGAAATGGCCAGACACAGACTATTCACTAATATCACCGGAGTTAAAGTCTATTTCGCCCATCCCAGAAGCCCTTGGGAGCGAGGCACTAATGAAAATACCAATGGCTTAATCAGGCAGCTCTTTCCTAAAGGAACTGATTTTAACAAAGTATCAAGGTATGAGGTAAAGAAAGCGCAGCATCTGCTTAACGGACGGCCCAGACAAACCCTTGGCTTTCAAAAACCTTATGAAGTTTTTAATCAACTAATTAATTAACACTGTTGCGTTAAATGCTGGAAAGCAAGTTAACTAACTTTAGCTAATTTATTAAAGTTAAGTTTCGGAGCATATACGGAATTAATTTAACAATGTGGTATAGGCGCAAATCAATCACAAATGACATAAATATTCATCAATCGGGCACGAATTAATTTGTGAATAATTAGTGCCCCCGCTTTCGCGAGGATTAGTGTCGTTAGTGTTTATTCGTGATTAATTCGTAGATATTTAAGATGAAGATATTAAAAAAAATCCAAGAACGATTTTTCGAAATTTTGCCGGGCTTTTTAGTCTGGCTGACTTTTATTTTAGCCATTTTAATCTCCTTTATCAAGCCCCTGTGGGCTATTTATTTTATTATTATTTTTGATATTTTTTGGCTGATAAGAGTTTATTATTTAACCATTCACATGCTGTCTTCCTGGATAAATTTTAAAAAAGCTTTAAAGATAGATTGGTGGAAAAAAGTCCAGGGGATTACAGATAAAAATTGGCAGGATTATCTGCATATAGTTTTTCTGCCTACTTTTAAAGAACCGCTTGAGTTGATAGATAAAACATTTAATGCTTTGGCAAAAATAGACTATCCCGCTAAGCAGTTGATGATAGTTTTAGCCGGAGAGGAAATGGACAGAGCTAATTTTTTGCAGATTGCCGAAGAAATCGCTAAAAAATACCATAATGTCTTCCTTAAAATTTTAATAACTCTTCATCCTGAAAATTTACCCGATGAAATGCCGGGCAAGGGCTCTAATTTGAATTATGCCGGTTATCAGGCAAAAAAAATAATAGATGAAATGAGGATTCCTTACGAAAAAGTGATTGTTTCTTCGTTTGATATTGATACTCAAGTTTATCCACAGTATTTTTCTTATCTTACTTATAAATACCTTTCTCACCCTAAACCAACCCGCGCCAGCTTTCAGCCATTGGCTTTGTATCATAATAATATCTGGGAATCTGACCCTATAACCAGGGTAGTGGCCAATTCCACCACTTTTTGGTTATTAACCGATTTAGCCAGAAGCGAACGTTTATTTACCTTTTCTTCGCACAGCATGAGCTTTAAGGCCTTAGTGGATGTTGGCTTCTGGCAAAAGGATATAGTTACAGAAGACTCTAGAATTTTTCTTCAATGCTTATTCAAATACGACGGCGATTACAGAGTAGAGCCGATGTTTATCCCGGTATCTATGAATACTGTTTATATGGGAAATTTGTGGAAAAGCTTGGCTAACCAGTATAAACAGATGAGGCGCTGGGCCTGGGGCGTTGAGCATTTGCCTTACATAATTAAACAATCTAAAAAACACCCTAAAATGCCGTTTAAAAAGAAGATGTATTACTTTTGGAACCAAGGAGAGGGTATGTACTCCTGGGCCACAGCGCCGATGCTCATCTTAATTTTAGGAAGATTGCCTTTGCTTTTGGCCAATAAGTCAGTTCAGGCCAATATTGTGGCTCAAAATGCTCCTTTAGTCCTTGAATGGCTGATGAATCTTGCCCTGGTCGGCTTAATTTTATGCGCTATTTTAAGCACTATCATTCTGCCGCAAAAACCAAAGCATAAAAGCTGGCTTTATTACCCCATTATGGTTTTACAATGGCTGATTTTCCCCATAACTATGATAATTTTCGGTTCTTTCCCGGCAACCGACTCTCAAACCAGGATGATGCTGGGCGGCAGGTTTAAATTGGGCTTCTGGGTTACAGAAAAAAAATAAGTGTGGATAACTTCCTTAATATCAGCTATCTAAAAGAGTTATTTTATAGTATAATATAAAGTAATTGAGCAGTGGACCAGCAACACTTTTCCACAATTTTTTAGCATAGGTTTAACTTTGATACTCAATCGTAAATAATTCCGTATATGCTCCGAAGCTTAACTTTAATAAATTAGCTAAAGTTAGTTAAGAAAGCAAGCTCATAAAAATTATAAAATCGGAATTATTAAAGCGAAGGAGCATAACTTTAAATTTAAAAAGATTCATATATTTATTTAAAGGTCGAATATAAGATTCAAGTTTTAAATTAACTTGCATCTATCTAAAAATAATAATTAATTATGGTAAATAACTATGAAAAAAAATATTTATCTCTTTACCATTATAACGTTAAGTCTTTTTTTGATGGCCGGAACTGCTTATGCGGCTTCAACTATTGGAACTAGTATTACTACAGGCGGAACCTTAACCGTCGGCGGAAATATCATCTTACAAAACGCTGAAACCATCTCTAATTCTTCTAACGGCACCATTGCCATAACCGCTGCCAGCACCACTGTTTCTCAAGATTTCCAAGTCTTAAACGGCGGTAACTTAAGAGTTGGCGCAGGTTCTACGCCAAATCTTACCTTTAACGATGATGATGTCTTTGTAGAAGGCACATTAGAAGT
>JAHISB010000032.1 GCA_018818425.1 Patescibacteria group bacterium | reverse complement strand
TTAATGGTGAATTTGGAGGAAGAAGCCACTTTAAGGTCTAAAAGATTATTGGTGAAGCCAGAAGGGGCGTCAACCATAATCATGGGCGAAGAGCCGCCGGCTACCGAAAGACGGGCCGCCGGGGTGGTGGTGCCGATGCCGACATTATTAGAAAAATATGATGAACCAATAACTTCAAAAATAGAGCTGGTGGTTCTGGTGGCATTATCTCCAATTACTACTATATCGGTAGTATCTATTGGATAAACAATTCTGTTATTGGTTGTAGTTGACCAAAAACTAGGACTACCGCCACTGCCGCTATTATCATCTGCCCAGGTGGGAACGCCGCCTGCTAACTTTAAGACCTTGCCGTCTGCTCCTTTGGCTAAACGGGTGAGTGAATCAGCGCCACCAGCATAAAGAATATCGCCGGCAGCATAACTGCTTTGACCGGTGCCGCCGTATATTTCTTCAATCACTGTGGCGGTCCAGGAGCCAGAGGTAATGGTTCCCGTTGAATCGATAAGAAATACGGTGGAAGAAGCCACTTTAAGGTCTAAAAAGTTGCTGGAGTAGCCGACCACGCTGTCAACCATAATAGCGGTTTCTGCGGCAGTCGGGACATGGACAGATAATTGAGCTGCCGGTGTGGTGGTGCCGATGCCCACATTGCCCCCGTCTAAAACAGTTAGAACTTCGGTATCTGCGTCATAGAGATTAAAGATATCTCCTGTTCCTCCTTGTCTGATAGTAAAGCCAGGGGTGGTGCCGGTAGCTGAAAAGGTAGAAGTGGCATAAACAGTTAAAAGGTCATTGTCATTCCAGTTGGTATCGCCTAAAGTAACAGTTCCCAAAACCTCGATATTAGAAAATAATTTTGTATTGCCCGTTACCGAGAGAGTGCCGGTGGCATTGATGTTGCCAGCAGTGATGAAATTGCCTGTTGCTGCGGTAATAGTGGCCAGGCCTCCGATATCTAAATTAGTGGTAATAGTACCTGCTTGGTTTATAGTAAAGACAGAAGAAGAAGCCACTTTTAGGTCAAAAAGCCGGTTGGCATATCCAGAAGGGGCGTCAACCATAATCATGGGCGAAGTTGTACCGGCTAAAGACAAAAGAGCTGCCGGAGAAGTAGTGCCAATACCTACGTTGCCGGTTAAATAGTAAAGATCATTGCCGGTTTGGGTCCAATAGCCGCCGCCTGATGTAAAAATAGAGCCGGCCTGATAAAGGTTGCCCGTAAAATTAATATTGCCGCTTACATCTAAATTGTAATTTGGCGTTGAAGTGCCGATACCGACATTAAGATTAACCGTATCAACAACAAAAGTGGTAGTTGCTCCGGCGGCAGCTACTTTAAAAGCAGAGGTGGAAGCCGCTGTTATGGCTACCTCGTCATAAAATAAAAAATTATCAGTGGAAGTGCCTACTGCATCAAAAGTGGTTCTGCCGGAAGAATCAGTAGAACTCTGCCAATAGTTGAGAGTGTTATAACCAATTTTTACTTGAGGCAGTGAAGTTGAGTAAATTACGATTGAATCATTAAAAGTTGAATTGTCATTTACAGTCAGCAGACCGCTGATAGTTGCGTTAGCAGCTGTTAAGGAACCATTAATGTTAACTGAATCCTGAAAAGTTGCCGGACCAGAAACGGTCAAAGTATCGCCGCTGTTATTTCCCAGTTGAGTATTGCCGCCAACGGTTAAATTAC
Organism: Patescibacteria group bacterium; assembly: GCA_018818425.1. GTDB lineage: Bacteria > Patescibacteriota > Patescibacteriia > UBA1558 > UBA10009 > JAHISB01. The sequence goes on along the minus strand of JAHISB010000032.1, from coordinate 40,366 downwards.
CGCCCACGCCTAAACCGCCGCCACCGACCGCTAAACTGTCTATTGCTGATAAACTCTGGACTACCACTGTGTCACCGCCATAAACTACGGTGCCGCCGTAATTATAAGTATTGTTGCCAAAAGCTAATCCATCCTGACCCTTTTCACCCTGAAGGCCTGGCTCGCCCGGCGATCCCGCCGGACCGGGCAGGCCCAGTTCACCGGGCAGTCCCTGGGGTCCGGCAAAGCCTGCCGGCCCCTGTGGCCCTTGCATATAAACTAGCTTGCCTTCGCCATCTTTGATAGACTGAAAACTTTCGCTAAGCTGGCCAAGTAATGTTTGAATTTCGTCTGTTAAATATTCATCGCTTTTAACGAAACGGGTGTCGGCTCCCAGCCAAATATTTTTATATAACCTTTGACTGGCTAAAGCTAAATCTTTAAGCTGCTTTTTAAACTCAACCAGCGAACTGTCCGTTATAAAAGACAGGGCCTCTCCCGCAGCTTTAATAACAGAACCCAGGGCCGCCGATTTTACTTTGGTTGTCTGGCTGCGCCTGGCTAACTGATCCGGTATTTCCGAAACCCGCTCCACCGCTCGCTGAACAAATTGACTCAACTCTTTTAGATCGCCGACAAAAGTAGCGGCGACGGCGTTTAAGATGTTTTCTCTAGAAGATTTTACCAGCTTTTCTGGCTCGGGATACTTTTCATAACCACCGTAGACTTCGGCAAACAAATCCTGAACTCTCTGATTCGTTTCATATTTTGACATCTCTTCCTTCCGGTCTAAATACTGATCGGGTTTTAAATAGACTTCAAAAAAGAAATCTTGAATTCTCTGATCGATTTTGCTTTCCTGCCGTTGTTCGTAAACACCGGCGATTTGCGGTTCTAATTTTAGGCCGGGTTTTTCAATAAAAGCCAGCTTGGTTCCAAAATAATTCTGAGCGACCCGCAATAAAGAACTTGCCCTATCTTCAAGAATACTGCCCGTTCTGGAAAAAAGTCTATTGACAGATCTGGATGCGCCGCCAAGGGCCAGCTGTTGCCTGTGATTAATCTGAGCAGTAAGTCGGGAAAAAAGATTAGAAAAATTTTCTCCCTGATTAAGCGCAAAAATTCCGGGCGTTGCTGTTATTTTTATGGCGACTTTTTGAGAATTGGCGGATAGCCAATTTAAATTACCAGTCACGCCTGCCAAAAATTTATCCGATAATTTATCTGAAAGAACTAAAGCGTCTAAAATAGTATCGGATCCTAACTTTTCAAAGCCCTGGCCCAACAAATTAAAGCCTGTCTTAAAATCCAAACTGGAAGGATCCTTGATAAAAGCCAAAGTGTCCCGATAGATCTCAAATGTTTTTTGCAAACTGTCTTCTGTGGCTCTTAACGATCTGCCGAGAGTTGCGTCGGTCAATTTTTTCAATTTCACTAAACCGTCTTGGTAGTGAGCCATCGCCTCGGGGGCATAAATGATAGAACTAAAAGTCAAGGTAAATAGTAACAGCAGAATAGTTGCCTGTCTTAGTGTTTTTAGCGTTGATTGTCTGCTGACAAAACTGGCGACCACTTTTTCTTGAGCATTCAGCTTGGCAAAAAAACCTTTTAAGCGATGGAATAACTTTTTACTTATCCCCTGAACTATCCTCTGGTTAACGCTTTCAAGTATTAACCGGACCGACTCTTTAATGCTTTTGGTTAATAAGTTGTCATAAAAATAATATTTCTTTTTAATGCTCTCTGCCAGCTCGCCTTTTTTATTGCCTTTCTGGTCAGCAGAATTCTTTTCAACGTATTCAAAAAGGACCCTCTTGGTAATAAACCAATTGCGCCCCATTTTTTTAGAATTGATCTGTCCCTTTCTGGAAAGCAAACTTAAATACTCCTGAGAATAAGAGCAAAGCTCAGCTGCCCGGCTTAAAGATATGTACTCATCCAACTCTTCATCTTTGAGCTTATTATCTATTTGGCCAGATTCTGTAATATCGGATATTTTTGTCTTTCTTTCCTTGTTTGTTTTTGGCATGGGGACTAATAAAAATTACCGTCATATTACTTAAAAAAGTAATATCGGTTAATAGCTATTTTTAACGCCAAATTTAGCTTAAAAATAGCTTGGTAAATTATCGGCTATCCGATATTAATTATAACACATTATCCCCATTTTTTACAGGTATTTTCACACAGCTTATCCAATTATCCGATATTTGTTTTTTTATCAAATTTATAAGCTATTTTAACGATATTTTACTTCAAATAATAAATTATCCACAACAATAACTTTACAAACTAAAAAAGCGGGAATTTAATAACAGTTATCCACTACTTTAACTATCCTTAAAGGCCTCTTTAGATGTCTAAATTAATCTAAAAATCAAAGACGTTTAAATGACTTATACAATAGTTCTGATTCACTCAAATTAAGCTCCGTCAGAACCACGGAATCTGTCACTAAACAAGTATTACTTCATGCCGATCATCGACTCAATTGTTACCCTGTGGAGGCCGCTCTGCCCCGCATCATAAAACCATAAGCAATGGCGTGGAATTTACTCTTCGCTTTACCTGGCTACCTAAGGCCCGTTTTGGAAATAAATTCATCAACACTGTTTAGTATAAAATAAAGGTAATATCGGATAAAAAGAAAGCAGATAGATCCCTCTTAACAGGGCTCAAATATCGCTTGATTTTACCTGCTCGCCTAGATATATATCCGAAGAAATGTCCAACGTAATTGACTCAAGATATGGAGCAAAATAACCGTTATTTTAATTGAAACTGGGTAGAAAGAATTCCAATTATACCCCTTCGCTTTTATAATTCCGAATTTATTTAATTTATTAAAGTGAATTTTTTACTTTAATATCAGAGGATTTTTCAAAGTAAAGCTTTGGGGCATTATACGGAATTATTTAAGCGCTTGAGTATAAACCCATAAATATAAGCTAATAATCACTCCAAAATGTGGCGGTTTTTATTCTATCCGATATCAGTAGATTAAAGCATTATTCGTTATTTTCAACTTAAAGTTGGTGCAGCAAATGTTTGCCTGACTGCTCAGTCAAGTCTAAGTCTGAGAGCACATCCATCAGAGTCGAAGACCGGCAGGCAGGAGCGTCGTGTTTAGCCATAAAGAGATGATTAGTACCAAGAGCGAGTTTTGCTGCCCCCAGCGATTTTGGTACTTCCTGCCTTGCCGGCAGTCGGGTTGCCGCCAAAAGTACAAAAAAAAATCTTTCTAAAAAAGTGATGAAATGAATAAAATATCTGTTTTCCATTCTAAAAATGATTGGATTTATAAAATAAAAAATCCGATATCGGGTAGCCTTAAACAAAAAACATGCTTTATTTTACGTTTCAAATTAATTAAAAAATTATCCGATATTACTTAAAGTGGATAATGCTAACAAAATTATAAAATTTTACTTAATATTTATAAAAAAATAAAGATTATTTTATGGCGATGATTATATAATCTTTCTATCCGATATTATTAAATTGTCTACTATATCACTAAATAGCCAAGCTTTAACTTTATCCGATATTACTGAATTTATAAATAAAACCACTAAACGTGGTTTTTGAGGCAAAATTACATCACTTTCTTGTCACGGGTTGTGCAAGGTCATGCGGTTAATCATACACTGCTTTTCTTTAAAAATAGCATAGGATAAAGTTATGGGATTTACCGAAACTTTTCCGAAAATTTATCTAGCGCACCTTCCAAGATAGATGATTTTAGTTTATACTATTAACTATGGAAACCGCTGAACAACAAATAATCAAATTAATCCACAAGAGCATCATGCCCATCGATAGGTCTTTATCGATAGGCAGGATTGAAATTGCCTGCCCTAAAAATCAGGCCTTTGGCGACTACTCCACCAATATCGCTCTTAGCTTGGCTAAAAAGCTCAAAAAAAAGCCATTGAATTTAGCTGATGACATTGTTCAGCAAATCAATAAAGCAAACTCTCCCCTCTTGGCCAAAATTGAAACAGCCGAACCGGGATTTATTAACTTTACTCTTAGCAATAAGTATTTAATAAATCTGCTAACCGAAATTTTAAAAAAGAAACATAAATTTTGTTTAACCAAGGGCGGTGATAATAAAAAAATTCAAATTGAGTTTATTTCGGCCAACCCTACTGGACCGCTGACCGTCGGCAATGCCCGGGGCGGCTATTTAGGCGACGTTCTGGGCAATGTTATGAAAAGCTGCGGTTATAAAATCACCAAAGAGTATTTAATCAACGACGCCGGCAGCCAAATAGAAAACTTGGGCCATTCTATTTTAAAAAATGAACAGGCGGTTTACCAAGGAGAGTATATCGATAATCTTCACGATAAAATAAAGGAGGCAGACCCTTGCCTGGCCGGGCAACAGGCAGCCAAAAAAATCCTTAACAATTACATTAAAAAAACAGTTAGAAAAAAAATGAACATTGAATTTGATGTCTGGTTTTCTGAACAAAAAGAAATTAGAGAAAAAAAATTAATTCCTCAAATTATTAAATGGCTCCGGCGCCACGATTATGTTTATGAAAAAGATGGCGCCTTATGGTTTAAATCCACAAGCTACGGGGACGACAAAGACCGGGTTTTAATCAGAAGCAGCGGCGAGCCGACATATTTTGCCCAAGACTTTGCCTACCATAAAAACAAATTTGACCGCGGTTTTGACCAAGTAATCAATATCTGGGGCGCCGACCATCACGGCGATGTTAAACGTCTGCAGGCCGCGGCTGATGTTTTAGGCCATAAAAATAAACTAAAAATTATCCTCACTCAATTTGTCAGTATTATAAAAAACGGCCAAGAGGTTAGGATGTCCAAAAGAGCCGGCAACTCAATTTATATTGATGATTTAATCAACGAAGTGAGCGCGGACGTTGCCAGATTTTACTTTCTCCAATACAGCGCCGCTACTCATATTAATTTCGATTTAAATCTGGCCAAGGAAAGGTCGGAAAAAAATCCCGTTTATTATGTTCAATATGCCTATGCCAGAATCTGCAGTATTTTAAGACAAAAGGAAATTAAAAAAATTCCAGCCAAAGCAACGTTGGAATTTCAATCGCCGCCCGAGTTAAGCTTAATTAAAGAACTGGTTAAATTACCGGATCTGCTTGTCGGCGTTTCTCAAAACTACCAAGTCCAAAATTTAACTCAATACGCTATAAATCTGTCTGACAAATTCCATCAATTCTACGCTCATTGCCGAGTTATCAACAACGGCAAAGTAAACTGGTCGAGGGTCAAATTGATTCAGGCTGCTAAAATTATTCTGAAATCTTTATTTGATATACTGGGGATAAGCGCTCCTGAAAAAATGTAAACCGCGCGCCGCAGACTTAGCTTGTGGCGTTCTATGGTGCGGGGTAAAAAACTCTACTGCCCTGCTTTTAGAGTTTTTTATTGCTTGAAATAAGGAAGCGTTAAGGTATACTTATAAATATGATGATAACCGAGAACAAAAAGGCCCTTCATGAATACAAAATTCTGGAAAAATGGCAAGCCGGCATCAAGCTAACCGGTCCGGAAGTTAAAGCCGTAAAAATGGGAAGAATCGATCTAAGGGGCAGTTACCTTGGTATCAGCATCAATCCTAAAAATAATATTCCCGAAACTTGGCTGATTGGGGCAAATATTGCTAAATATCCAAAAAGCGGCTATAGCCAAAAAAACTATGATTCGTTAAGGAAAAGAAAAATACTGTTAAACCGTAAGGAAATAAACTCAATTTTAGGCAAAATCAACCAAAAAGGCTTGACAGTTATCCCTATTTTAGTGTATACTTCTCAAAGATTAGTTAAAGTTGAAATTGCCCTGGTCCAAGGGAAAAGAAAATTCGATAAAAGGGAAGAGTTAAAAAAACGCGATTTTCAAAAAAGAAAGCAAACGATGGTAAAAAACTAAGGACTTAGGATTGGGGGCTGATGATTGAAGATTAAAGAATTAAAAATTTGTTTGATAATTATTTCATTGTAAATTTATTAAAAAATTATAATTGAAAATTGATTATGGGGATGTTTTAATTTGCCAGCACACTTAAAGTTAATAACAGCTAGAAGAAGTTAATAGAACTTCTGTAGGAAGTCTAACTTTCTATAAAAACTATTGCTTGGATAAATGCCAAGAACTTATTGGCTAGGGTGAAAAATGCTTTTAGCATTCCAGCTTTAGCTTCTGCTGTAGCTTAAAATCTGCAGCCATCCGAACTTGCGATTCCTGATAGCAAGCTAGGGTGTTATATTATCAGGATAGTTTAATTAAGGTTTCAGTTAATTAAACGAAAACTGCTTGAAACTCAGAAAAGATAAATTTTGTTCTTTTTCAGCCATAGGCTGATCGACCAATGGTCGAAATTTTCTTTTCAAAACAACAAAAGAACTATTCTAGTAGAAATTATTAATTTTTAGTTGCTACACGTGGGTGCAAGACCCACCATCTCCACCATTCGACTCCGTTTCTAACTTCGTTAGAAACGTCGCTCATGGTCTCCGTTTTTTCGCTTCGCTCAGAAACTCCGACCATTCGTATTAGGAGTCGAATGTCTCGAGCGAGGAGCAGGGGCGACGAGTCGAGAGGCAATATAGCAATATATAAAATAATAATTTATAAAACATGATACGCTCAAGAAGAAGAAGGTCGCATGAAAGCGACAAAAAATTTTTCCGAATCAACGAACGCATCAGGGCCCCAAAAGTTCTGATTATTGACGAGGATGGACAACACCTGGGAGAAATGCCCATTTTAAAAGCCTTGGCTATAACCAGGGAAAAAGGACTGGATTTAATTGAAGTTTCACCCAAGGCTCAGCCGCCTGTTTGCAAAATTATCAACTATGGCCAATTCCAGTACCAGCAGTCCAGAAAACTGCAGGCTCAAAAAGCCCAGACTAAAAAATTAGAAACTAAAGTAATTAGAATATCTTTCAAAATCGGCCGGCACGATTTAGAGTTAAGGCAGAATCAGGCTAAAAAATTTTTAGAGAAGGGCCACAAAGTTTCTATTGAGATGATTTTAAGAGGCCGTGAACGCCAGCATAAATACCGGGCCGTAGACATTATTAAAGATTTTATTAACTCTATGGGCGAAAACATCAAAATGGAACAAATGGTAAAAGTTCAAGGTGGAAAAATTTCGTCCTTAATTTCTTTAACAAAATAGTGATTATTAAATTATATGAAACTCAAAACCAATAAAGCCATTAACAAAAGGATGAGAATAACTAAAGGCAAAAAAGTCAAAATCCGCGCCGGCGGCCAGGATCATTTTAATGCCCGCGAATCCGGCAAAGTCCGCCGAAACAAAAGACGCAATAAGAATCTTTCCAAAGCTAATATTAAAAACATCAAAAAACTCATCCCCTATTCTTAACTACTCACTACTTACTACTTACTATTAACTATTAACTACACACTAATTATATGGCAAGAGTCAAAAGAGGCAGAGTCAGAGCTCATAAAAGAAAAAAATTATTAAGCCAGGCCAAGGGCTATAAATGGGGCCGCAAGAAAAAAGTCCGTCTGGCAAAACCGGCCATTAAAAAAGCCGGCGCTCATGCTTACCATGACCGCAAAGTAAAAAAACGGGTTAACCGCCGGCTCTGGCAAATTAAGCTTAACGCCGCTGTGCGCCAGCACGGTCTTAGTTACAGCAAATTCATTGATGCTTTAAAAAAGAATAAAATAGAGTTGGATAGAAAAATACTTTCCCAAATAGCTGAAAAAAATCCGGAGATCTTCAAGAAAATTGTTGAGAAAGTTAAATAAAATTTTTGTTAAACCTGGCTCAACTTGAACAATCGTACTCTCCAAGCCAGTTTGTTATAGCAGACATTCGACTGCTGGGACGGTAGTTCAGTTGGTTAGAATGCCGCCCTGTCACGGCGGAGGTCGCGGGTTCGAGTCCCGTCCGTCCCGCCAGCCGAATGTCTGCTTTATAATCCGCGAGCTATCAGCGATAAATAAAAAACCACCTCCTAAATGGAAATAATTTTTTATATCGCCGAGTAGGCGGTTTTTTGTTATACTAAAAAATATGAACAGAAAAATTATTTTTATTGGTATTTTTACTCTTGTGATTATTATCTTAACTTCGGTATATTTATTATTTAATAAACAATCCGATATCCAAAATCCTTTAAATAACGACGCTTCAATAAAAAATAATGTTGACGACAGTCACGCAACAAATCAATTAAATGGATTAAATATTATCTCCGCACCGATTAATAACGCTTTAATCAGAATAACTAAAAAACCCTTTGGCATTAAAATTTCCCCGGAACAATCCCCTATTGCTCCTGAACGTTTTGCCGGTTACCATACCGGTGTTGATTTCGAAACTTATCCGGACGAACAAAATCAGAAAGTAAAAATTTATGCTATCTGCGACGGACCTTTGGTTTTTAAACAGTTTGTCAGCGGATATGGCGGAGCGGCTGTCCAGCAATGTAAAATCGATAACAATGATGTTACGGTGATTTATGGCCACCTAAACTTGAGCAGCATCGCTGATAATCTAAATCAATCAATTAAGGCAGAAAGTCCGCTCGGAATTCTGGGTCAAGGTTTTAGCGATGAAACTGATAATGAAAGAAAACATTTACATTTAGGAATTCATAAAGGAAATGATATTGATATACGCGGTTATGTCCAAACTCAATCTGAACTTGAAGATTGGATTGATTTCGCAACTCAATTTAAATAAAATGACTGCCCTATATCGTATTAATTTATTGGCTATTCATCTAAAGTATGCCCACTCTACTTGGGTTATCAATAGCTCTTTTTAGACCTTTGAATTAGCTATTTTTCTGTTCATTTTACAACTGTGGTTGGCAAACAATCACAATTTATACAAGTATGCTATATTTGACTTATACCTGTGGGCGAAAGCCTTGTTCGGACAAGATATATCTAAGCCGAAAACAGGTACATAAAAACGCCCCTATTAGGGTGTTATTTTGTTTACCTTAAAATTACACCTGCGCATACTTCAAGATAAAAAAACGACCCTTTAATGTCTTTCTATTAAAGCACTAAAGGGTCGGGAGTTTTTGATGGAGGTTAAAATTATCTCGGATTTTATTTTCTTCATAAAGGTCAAAGCCATCAGGAATCTTGTCTGTTTTGCGAATCCAGTGCCAACTCCAGGACTGTTGAAGATGAAAACGACAGATGCATTTTCCTCCATGTAAAAATATAGGGAGGGCATGCCTATCGCTCGGCCACATTTGCGAGTAAGGGATTCTTTCCATTGGTAGCCACATGGGAATCATCTCATCGGAATCCTGAAGTTTACCTTCAAACTCCGTGACTAAGAAAAAATGGATTTCAAACATTTTATCTACGCCATCAATAGTGACATAACCGATGCCTACTTTTTTCTGCTTAAGAGCAGTCAATCCGCTTTCCTCTCTAAATTCCCTGGCAGCTGCTTGTTCAACTGTTTCACCGGACCCTACATGACCGCCGAAGCCGTTCCAAAGACCTTGGCCAATGCCTGAATTTCTTAAGTAAAGCAGTATATCATTGCCTCGAACGACATAACTCACAGTCACGACTATTCTTTTTTCATGACAGCCGTCTTTCAATGATCTCACCTCCTTTTACCTTGATTGGAAGAACACCATTACTTTATACTATCTCCTTAATTTGTCAATAATTTTTTAGGGTTGATTTTTTTCTCAAAAAAATGTAGTATATGCTGTATGAAAAATAGCGACTTTGAGATAACTGATAAAATAGTCAGGATCCCCTTTCTTAAAAGGTTTTTTGATATTTTACTGTCTGCAATTTTAATTCTGCCCATTTTACCGATAACTTTGATAATTTTTATTGTTTATAAATCAGAAGGTCTGATAAAACCAGCATCCAGAGGTCCGCTTTTTTACACCGAAACCAGAGTCTCGCAGGGCCGTCCTTTTAAATTCCGGAAGTTCAGAATTTTCAAGCAAGCTGTCCTTGATGAAGTTTTAAAAAATGACGGCTTTATTCATACTAAACCCTTAGAAAACAAACAGGATAATCTCACCTACACCGGCGGATTTCTAAAAAAATTTTATCTTGATGAACTGCCGCAAATCTTCAGTGTCTTTTGGGGAGAAATGAGCTTTGTCGGGCCCAGGCCCTGGAATCTGGTTGATTATAAAGACGAGATCGAGAGGGGCGTTTATCGCAAAAAAGTAATCAAAGCCGGCATTACCGGCTTAGTCCAGGTATCCAAGGGTTTTCATAAAAATGACCTCTTGCTTGATAATCAGTATATTAAATTTTGCCGGCATAATCCGAACTGGAAAATACTGCTTTTTGATTTTAAAATTTTAGGCAAATCAATTATTGTGTTATTAAAAGGACAGGGATTATAGCGCTCCCCTTTTGCGGCTCTTCCAAAATAAAACGACTGTCATAATAATTAACAAGCTCAACCACTGCACCCATTTTAAACCTAAGAATATCTGACTAACATCCAGCCGTAAAAACTCCATAAAAAATCTGATGATTGAATAACCGATTAAATAAATAAAAGTGGCTGCGCCAACCGGCCATTTTTTTGTTTTATAGCCAAATAAAAGAATAATAAATAAAATAATGTTCAGTAACGATTCATATAAAAAGACCGGGTGGAAGTAATGGAAATTTTGATATAAAGCGGGTCTATTAACTAATTGGATGAAAAGGCACCAGCTGTAATCGCAAGGCCGACCGAATAATTCCTGATTAAAAAAATTGCCCCAGCGGCCAATGGCCTGGCCCAAGGGGAGGACTACCGCAAAAATATCAAAATACTTTAACAAATTAAGCTGATGCTTTCGGCAGTAAAAAAATACTACAATGATGCCTGCTACAATAGCCCCGTGGATCGCCATTCCTCCCTGCCAAACTTTTAAGACATCTATCGGGCGGTTAATAAAATAATTAAAATTATAAAATAACACATGATACAGCCGGGCGCCGATAATGCTAAAGATAATTAAATAAAAAAAGAGGTTGCTTAAATGCCCCGGTGATAAATTTTTAACCCTGGCCAAACGGCTGATTGTTATAAGACAAACAATGATGGCCAAAACAATCAAAAGGCCGTACCAATGAACCTTTATTGCGCCTAAATCCAGCAAAACCGGCTGAGGCAAAAAATTTTGTAGCCAAAAAAACATAAATTATGTTTCTGATTCCAATATTATTGAAAATTCATTTTTGGCATCAGTTTGGACGGCCGGCTTAAGCAAGGATCGGATAATATTCGGCAAGTTTGCCCAGTCCTCGATTAATTCGCCGTTAACAAAAATGCTGGGCGTAAAAGTCAGGCCCAAACGCGAAGCTTCTGCCAGATCGCTGTCAACTGCCTTTTTTTTGACATCGGATTTTAAACAATCGTCAAAAAGCTCAACGTCTAACCCGCTTTCTTGAGCGTATTTAAGTAAATCGCTGCTGGTTAAATTCTGCTGGTTGGCAAAAAGTTTATCATAGTATTCCCAAAATTTACCCTGGTCTTGAGCGCACTCGCTGGCTTCGGCCGCCTGGTAAGCATAGCGGTGATAGGAAAGGGGAAAATGCCTGTATTCAAACTTTATTTGTTCTTGATATTGACTAAAAACTTCTTCTATTAATTGATAAGCGGCCCCGCAAGCCGAACATTCAAAATCTGACCATTCCACTATGGCTATACTGGCTTCTAAATTTCCCTTTATGGGGCGTTTAGCGGTAAATTCAGCATATTCAGTCTTTTTAGTTAGGGCCTGAATAATTATAACAGCCGCTACCATAAACAAAATAATTGTAATAATCAGCCAATAAAACTTTTTAAACATCATAAGGCGCTAAAATAATATTAGATAGTATAAACTTAATATTCAATTACCAATTTTCAATTTTATACTCAAGTGCTTAAATAATTCCGTATAATGCCCCGAAGCTTTACTTTAAAAAATCCTCTGATATTAAAGTAAAAAATTCACTTTAATAAATTAAATAAATTCGGAATTATAAAAGCGAAGGGGTATAAAACTTAATATTCTGCTAAAAGGCTTTTTAGCTTATTTTTTCCGAATCCTTACTGTGAAAATTTATTAATTTGCCGAACACTTTCCATAACCCGAGTCTTTCTAAAATAATTACCAAAAGAATCACTGCTACAGCTATTAAGCCAATGCCTTTAGTTAAATTATTAAGCCAAAGATAACCATGGCCCAAAAAATATCCAATAGATAAAAAAATCGCCATAGAAGCAAAGCAGCCGCCCAAATCATACTTGAATAATTTTTTATACGGCCTGCCCAATAAGCCGGCGACAATCAAAATATTTCTGCCCAAGCCGTAAATAAATTTAGACAAAAAAATTACTTTGCCGTCGTGCTTATCGAAAAAAGTTTTTAATTTAACAATTTTTTCCGGCGTTAAAAATAAAAAACGGCCAAACCTATCTAAAATTCTCCTGCCCCAAACATAAGCTATGCGATGAAAAATAAAATCTCCCAAGACTAAGGCCGGCCAGCCGATTAAAATTACCCAGCTTAATTTTAAAACGCCCAAAGAAATCAAAAAACCGGCGAAAATAATAAATGGCTGACCCTCGATAAGTAAAATTAAAAAAAGAAGAAGATAGCCATAACTGGAAAATAACGACTGCCAATCCATAAATAATTTCAAAAATTAGGATGTTTAAGATGCCAATCTGTTGCTTCCTGATAATTATAAGCAAACTGTAAAATCTTTTTTTCCTCAAAAGGCGCTCCTAAAAGCTGCAAGCCGATGGGCAGGCCCTCTTTAGAAAAACCGCCGGGCACAGAAAGTCCGCACAAACCGGCAATATTGGCCGAAACAGTATAAATATCCGAAAGGTACATAGTTAAGGGATCATCAAACTTATCGCCGATTTTAAAAGCCGCGGTTGGAGCGGTGGGCGTCAGCAGAACCTCGACCTGGCTGAAAATTTTCTGGTATTCCTGCTGAATTAATTTCTGAACTTTTTTGGCCTGCTTATAGTAAGCATCCTGGTAGCCGGCTGATAAAACATAAGCGCCCATCATTATTCTCCGCTTAACTTCCGCGCCCAGGCCCTCGGAACGAGATTTGGCATAAACTTCGAACAAATTTTTAGCCAGCTGGCTTTTAAAGCCATATCTAACGCCGTCATAACGGGCCAGATTACTGCTGACCTCGGCCGGCATAATAATATAATAAACCGCCAAAGAATAAACAGTATGCGGCAAGCTGACCTCTTTCACGACCGCACCCAATTCTTCGAACTTTTTTATGGCTTCTTTAATACTTTTTTCAACTTCTGCGTCCATGCCGCTGGTAAAATATTCTTTAGGCACTCCTATGGTTCTGCCTTTAATATCTGAATTTAAATCAGACAAATAATCTTCAGCTTCATAAGTAGAGGAAGTAAAATCATTTTCATCCGGACCGGCTATAACGTTTAATAAAATAGCGGCATCTTCAACGCATTTGGCAATCGGTCCGGCCTGGTCTAAAGAAGAAGTCATAGACATAAGGCCATAGCGGCTGACCCTGCCATAAGTCGGCTTTAAGCCAACCAACCCGCAAAAAGCTGCCGGCTGGCGAATAGAGCCGCCAGTATCGGTGCCCAGAGCGGCAACGCACAAATCAGCGGCCACGGCCGCGGCTGAACCGCCCGATGAACCGCCAGACACTCTTTGTTTATCCCAGGGATTTTTGACCGGGCCAAAAGCGCTGGTTTCGTTAGAAGAACCCATGGCAAATTCATCGCAATTGTTTTTGCCTAAAATCACCGCTCCCCTCTCTTTTAGCTTAGAAACAACAGCGGCATCGTAAGGCGCCAGATAATCTGCTAAAATTTTTGAGCCGGCCGTAGTCTTAACGGCTTTGGCCATAATAATATCTTTAACGGCCATGGGCATGCCTTCCAACAGCTCTAACTTTGAGCGCCGGCTGATTTTTTCATCAATTTTTTCAGCTTGAGCTAAGGCCGTATCCGCCGTAACGGTAATAAAAGAATTCAGTTCTTTAAAAGAATCGATTCTTTTGAGATAATAATCTGTCAGTTCCTGGCAGGAAAACTGTTTTTCTTCCAAGCCTTTTTTAACCCTGCTTATGGTTAAATATTCAAATGACATAATAAAATCAATCGATGATTAAATATTATTTAAAAGCCTTAAGTCCTAAGTCTTAGGTCTTCAGTCTTCCCAGCCAGAAGCTGGTCGGCCTTTGGCCAAAGTTTTAAACCCTAGACATCAAAACACCGGTTCAGTCTTAATCAGCCCGTCTTCTTTTTCCGGGGCCTGTTGAATCAGCTCCTGCTGTTCACTGCTGCCCATGCCAATCACCCTGTCTTCGCGAGGCAATCGGCTGGCTGCCGGCTTAATTACAGATTTATTAAGCAAGCCCTGGTCTATTCTTAACTCCTGCAATTTATTAACGTATTGCAAAATAGAAGAAATATCCTTGGAGAACTTTTCCTGCTCCGTATCGCTAAGTTCTAATCTGGCCAATTTGGCTAAATGCTCAATTTCTTTTTTAGTTATCGACATATTTATATTTTACCAAATTATACTAAGTAAAACAAAATTATTTTTTACCCCTCCACTTGAAATAATACCTAAGCCAGCTGACTAAATGAATACGTCCTGATTTTTTCCATAAACCTTTCAGGCCGGTGCCGACTGCAGACTCCCTTTGATGATAATGAATAACCGAAGCTCTAGCAAGATACCAAACTTCCCAATTTTTCTGCCAAAACCTTCTGCACCAGTCCAGATCTTCCAAATACATAAAGTAGCGCTCGTCTAAAAGCCCGGCCTGGTCAATGGCTTTTTGTCTGACCATTAAACAGGCGCCGTAAAGAGAGTCGACTTTTTTATCAGTCTGATGATCCCAATCTTTCATTAAATAGTGGCTGGTCCATTCTCGGCCCTGACGAGTTTTGCCTAAAAACGTCCGGCGGTAAAAGGGCAGGCGCCAGTCCGGAAAACGGCTGCAGCTATACTGCAGACTGCCGTCAGGATTTAATAATTTAGGTCCGGCAATGCCTGCATGGGGATTTTCTTCCATAAACTTATACATTTTACTGACCGCTTCGGATAAAATTAAAATATCGGGATTTAATATTAAAATATACCGGCCTTGGGCTTTTTTAATGCCTAAATTATTACCGCCGGAAAATCCCAGATTTTTTGAAGATTCAATCAATTTAATGTCAAAGTAATGTTCCCTAAAATAATTAACAGAATTGTCTTGAGAATTATTATCAACTACGATAATTTCGTACTTGTAGGGCAAATCTAAATCTTTAACTGCCTTTAAACAATTTTTTACCAATCCCAGACTTTTGTAATTTAAAATGATTATTGAAATATCCATTATTATTTGATTATTTGACTATTTGATTATTAGAATCATAGATTGATAGATTATTTGATTGATAGAATATTAGACTATCTGATTGATAGATTATTTGTTTATTTGATTCATTCCAATTACTCAAATATTCAAATAATCTAATATTTATTGATACCAGATAGCCAACTGCTTGGCCTTAATTTTACAGATATTTTTTTTAATATACCTGCGCTTCTTGAGAATCTTGGACTTTTGCTTAAAAAACAGGCTTAGGCCCCTAAAAGTTGACGGTTCGAATAATAAAATAAAGGCGATCTTTTTAAATTCATACCAAAAAATAGGAAAAAAATATCTTAGCAAATTAACAAAAAATTCATTTTTTAAAAGCAGTAATAAGTGGTTTTTATAAGAATACATCTTGACCGCCCTATCCCTGTCTTGGCGGCTCTTTTTAATAGCCCGGCTGCTGTAATTTATCGGTCCCTTAACGCTGCGGTCATGGTAGGCCGCGCACCCGGGGAAATAGACCGATTTTAAATCGGCCAGACGCATTCTAAAAGCTAAATCAACATCTTCTTTATAAGAAAAAAAATCTTCGTCAAAATACTCCTGATGCCGCATGGCCGCCTGAAAATCAATTTTGACTTTTTCTAATAAAGAGCGGCGATAAATGGGCATGGCTCCGGAAGGGCCGAAGATTTCCTTAACTTCAGCAAACTGTCCCGCATCTTTTTCGCCCTGATGGGCGTCGGCTACCTGATGATTTTTATAAACCTTTAAGCCCAAAGAATCTATAGTTGAAGTCCTTTGATTGTTCTCAAAATCCCAAACCAGAATCTTGCCGGTTAAAGCGGCAACATCCGGATGGCTATCCAAATAATCTATGGCCTTGGCAAAATAATTCTTATCCAAAATAACATCCTGATTAAGCAGCATCAGATACTGGCTGTTAGACCAGGCTATCCCCTGATTATGGGCTCTGGCAAAACCGATGTTCTGCGGATGAACCACTAATTTAATTTGAGGATAATTTTCTTTTAAGTATCTGACTGTTTCATCGTTAGAGCCGTTATCGATTATTAATAACGAAAAGTCCTGCCGGCTTTGTTCGGACAAACTGTTTAAGCAGAAAGGCAAATACTTTTCCGCATTATGGGTAACTAAATTCACCGCCAGTTTAGCTGGTTTTAACGACATATTCTTTAATAGAAAAATTTATGATGGCGCTTAACAGTATCAAATAACCAATGCCCAGGGGATGGTTTAAATAAGGGCTAAACATATTAGTGGCCAGTAAAGCAGCCATGCCTAAAAGCAGGGCAATAATAAAAATAGATGAATCTGCCTTTTTTCTAATTAAATAAATCCCCTTCTTAAAGACAAGGTAATAAAGATATAAATAAATTAAAAGCCCGCTTAAGCCCAATTTTAACCAGATATCCAAATAGCCCCATTCAAAAGCATAGGTGTTATAAATGCCGGTCGGAGACTTAGCCAGAATGCGCGGATCGTCGGTATAATAAGTGACGGCTTTGCCAAAACCAGAGCCCCAAAACCAATTTTGGCTGATGGCGCTCCATAAAGGGCCCAGCTGGGCGATTCTAGACATGCCGGCCACTTCTTCGGTGGGGTCGTCCAGCCTGTCGCGGATCAAATTATGAGTAAAGCTAACAGGGATATTGCCGGTGATAATAAATAAAAAAGCTATTTCTACCACAACGATCAGCGACATGGTAACAAACAATCTAACCATCTTAATCAAGCTGAATCGATGCCTCCAAACTAAAAGAATAAAAACGAACAGCAAAGCAAAAACAGCGCCTACCCAAAAACTTCTGGACAGGCAGGCAATCAGCACGGTGCTGGAAAATAACATAATTACCCTTAACCATTTTACGGTAACTTTATCCAAATCGAGCTTTTGCCTCATCAACAATAAAAAAAAGCATAATAAAAAACCGATGAGGACATAAATTTGGGCCTGAAAAAATATGCGATAAAAAGTGCCGGTCACGTGAGTAATTTCTCCGATGCGGCTGTCTCTTAACCAGTTATAAAATATGGATAAATTAATAGGCAGTTTATAAGCAAACAGCAGTAAAACAACCAAAGTCTTCAACGAAATAAAGCCGACGGCCGACAAGAGGATGGCCAAAATATTTTTAATTACCTTGAACGACCGAACAATGCTGAAAACTGCCGGCACAATCGCCAAAAACAGCCAGCCGTTAAAATCGAAAAAAGTTTGATTGAGCGGATTATTTAAAATACCCCTTAAGGCGCCGGCAGCCACCGCTATAAACAAAAGCAGATAAATATATAAAAACTGATTATTTTTGGTGAAAAAATCCAACCGCCGACCGGCTATAACCTTGCTAAGCCAAACTAAAAAGAAAATGGCAAAAACAGACATGCGGATCGAAAAGCCAAAGTAAGGAGTAGCCAAAGAAAAAAGATGCCCCTGGGAGCCGATAAATAATTCAGCTAAAAAAATGTATAATCCCAATTCTAATTTATATAAAGTTAAGCCCAAGGATAAAAGAGTCAAAACAATAAAAATAATCAGATGGCTGCAGTCGTCCTGATAAGCAAAGAAGGACAGCACATCAATAATAATAAAAACAATAAAACTGATTTTAAAATATTTTCCAAATAACTGGTTAAACATTTTTAGGCGAAATTAAGCTGAATAAAAAACTTAATAATAAGCTTATAGGCATCAAAATTAAAATAATCAAAAATAGCCAAAAACTCTGGTTCTTTTTAATATACCTTAAGCGGCTTTTGGAAAAATTCCACTGGCTTTTAATTCTGTAAGTTTGCGCAAAGCTTTGTCCGCCCAGATGAATAATTTGGGCCTGGGGGGTATAAATCACCTTAAAACCGTGCTTTTTAGCCCTAAAGCAGTAATCAACTTCTTCGAACCACAAATGATACTGCTCATCGAACAGGCCGATGGTTTCCATGACTTTTCTGTTAATCATAAAAAAGGCGCCCATCACTTGATCGACCTCGCCTTCTTTTTGATAATTAAAGCCAGTCATTAAATAACTGTTTAATTTAATAAGATGGTGCAATTTAAACATCATGGCCAGTTGGCCCCAAAAAGATGGAAATTTTCTGACTGACGGCTGCAGTGATTTATCGCCGTTCAGCAGGCGGCAGCCGGCAATGCCCGCTTCCGGCCGGCTGTCCATAAAAGCCGCCATTCTATCCAAGGCCTGGTCGACGATTATCGTATCGGGATTAAGCAGCAAAACATATCGGCCCCGCGCCTGTTTAAGCCCCTGGTTGACAGCCCGGGCAAAACCGCGATTATGCAGGTTGGAAATCAGCGCCACTTTAGGGAAATCTTCAGCTACCATTTCCACCGTTTCATCGCACGAAGCATTATCAACAACAATAACCTCTAAATTGATTTTAGAAGTTTCTTGAAAAATAGAAACCAGGCAATTTTTAAGCGAATCTTTTACCTTCCAGCCGACAATAATAACTGTTAAATCAATTTCCTTCATAGTTTTTGTTCTAATAAATTCAACATTTCCTCCACTTTTTTAAGCCAGCTGTGATCTTTAACGCTGGCTAATCTCCGCTCTTTTAACTGATGGTTGTCATCTTTTAAAGCTTTTTGCAGATAGTCGTTAAACTGCTTAAAATCGTTAGTGATATAAACTAAATCCTTAAACTGCTCAATATCGCCGCCCGCAGTGGAGACCACGGGCTTTTGGCAGGCCAAATATTCATACATCTTCATCGGATTGGTGGATTTGATAAACTTGTCTATTTTATGGGGAATAATGCCCACGTCAAACTGCTGAATATACATAGGCACTTCTTCGTAAGACTTCCGGCCTAAAAAATAGATATTAGAAAATTTTTTAAATCTTTCCTTAATCTGCGGATACCAAATCGGGCCGACCATCACTATAGACTTGTCGGGGTTGCTCTTGGCTAAATACTCCAGCAAATCCTGGTCCAAACGATCCTGAATAGTGCCCACATAACCGATAATGGGCTTTTTAATCTCGCCGATATCGCGATTAATAATAGGATAGCTCTGCTGATAATGCTTTAGATCGACGCCATTGGAAATCCAATAAACTTTATTAGAATCTTCATAAAGCTTCTGCAAATCCGCGGACACCGTAAAAATCAGATCGGCCTGCCGGTCGATAATTTGATAATTTTCTTTTAGCTGATTTTTGAATTTTTCGTAAGAAGGATGTTCGCACCAGTTGTCAACGGTATCAAAAATAAACAGTTTGGCCGGCAGTTCCTTAAAATAATCCACGTCCAGAGGATAATACGACCAGACAATAAAATTTTTAAACTTTTCCCGGCTTAAAAACCGCTTCAGCTGACCATAAAACTTTTTCTTGGAAATTTTTGAAAAAACCGAAGAATAAACCGTTAATTTATCGCTTATTTTGATGATTTTAACCAGAGGATTAGAAACTGTTATTTCCCCTGCCGTTTTAGCCAGGATATTCCTCTGCCAGTTCTTATAAAATCTTTTCCAGGTGGGCGGCAGATAATCAACAGTAATCACCTTGCCCACTCTTTCATCCTTAATTAAATTCTGCAGAATATGATAGTTGCGGTTCTGCACGCCTGCCTGCCATTCGGAATAAGAAGACATGGAAAACATGACGATTTGTAGTTTTTGCTCACTCATTGTATTAACAAAGTTAGTTCGCGTTAGGTTCGCGAATGTTCGCGTCGTTAGTGTTAGTTTGTGATTCTCTTCCACAGATAATACGCGGATATACACGGATCTATCACAGATATACGCTGATGAATCACTGATTGAGTCAGACTCGACTGATCGAGTCTGACTCGAATAATATTAACATCCGTGATTTATCCATGATTCATCTGTAATAGATCGGTGAATTATCAGCGATTTATCCGTGACTAATTGATAATATCAAATCTTCTAATTTATCTGCCTGCCGCGCCCAATTAAATTCTTTCTGACTTCTTAAATAACCATTTTCTCCCAGTTGATTCCTTAATTGTTCATCATTTAGTAATTTGATAATCGCTTCTTTGATTTCTTCAACGCTCTCTGGGTCAACCATAATTCCTGTTTCATTATCAATCACTGCTTCGGCAGCGCCGCCTGATCTGCCGGCTATTACGGGCAATTTAAAGTTAGCCGCTTCTAAATACACCAGGCCAAAGCCCTCCACATCTCCCTGAATATCCCTGGCCGGCATCATGAAAATATCAGCCAGTTGATAATAATACGGCAAGTCTTCATCGCTGACATCATCAAAAATCTTTACCTTATCTTTTAATTGAAAATTGAAAATTGAAAATTGAAAATTTTCTTTTTCTGGCCCCTGGCCAACAATTAAATAAGCTAGATTGGGATATTGAGCTGAAAGTTGAGCCAAGGCCTCTATCACCTTATCATATCCCTTTCTTTTGACCAAGCGGCCCACAGATAACAGGATTTTACTGCCTTTCAGGCCCAATTTTTGCCTAATTTGAGCGGCTTTACCCTCTAAAGCGATGAATTCACCTGCAATGTTGGAGCAGGGGTAAATTACCTGGATTTTCCGGTCATTTATTCCCAGTTTTAAAAGCTGATTTTTTGTATATTGACTGTTGGCGGTGATGAATTTCGCTGACTGCAGAACTTTCATCATCAGCTTCTTTTTTCTGGATGATTTCTGCGGCAGCATTATATCCATGCCGTGGTTTGAAACAAAATATGGTATTTTAAAAAATTTGTTGATTAAATAGCAGACAGCGCCGACCGGCAAAACCTGCCCGCACCAAATTAAATCAAATTTTTCTTTTTTAATGATCTTCCTGACTTCAAAGAACAACTTCAGCCATTTCGGCCAGAAATATCTATAAAAGAATGATGAGTATATAACTCGAAATTTTGCCCCGCCCTGAACTTGTCGAGAGGAACTTTGGATTTTGGATTTTGTCCCCTCCCCGATTGAATCGGGGATGATCGGGGATTGGAATTTGGAATTTATAATTTGAAATTTATTTGTTTCTTGCATGTCCGCCGGCCCGTCCGCCGTAGCTTCAGCGGAAGCGGATTTGTTGTTACTTGTTTCTTGACTAACTAAAGCAACAGTCTCAACACCACCAAGATTCTTAATCAAATTATAGTAATAATTCCCAACGCCCCCTCTAAACGGCGGAAATTCCATTGTGACTAATAAAATTTTCATGTAAATAATTTTACTAATTATTATCTTTTTGCGACTCAAATATTTCATTATCCCTTTCGATGTCTAAAAGGGCTTTTTTTACAACTCCGATATATTTATCCCAATCAACTTGTTCGTTTAATTGCAGTTGATTAATCTCGGCAGTTTTGTTCCTAACGAGCCTCTTAAATCCGTCAATTCTTTGTTTAATTTGTTTTCCTAATTCGGTTTCTGCAAAATTAACTCTGCTTACTGTTATATCCTCTAACGCACCTTCATAAAACGGCTTACTTAACTCAACTATAGCAATCATCTCATCTTCAATTACCTTTTTAACTTCTTCAATGGCAACTAAAACTTCCGGTTCATTTGGATAATATTCTGATATATACTTTTTTAAGTAACCCCAACCCTGCTGCCAGGCTCTTTTTTCTTCTGCCTTAACAGAATCAAAATCAGATTCAGAAAGATCAAATCTTCCCTCTTTTACAAGATGGCCAATTTCATGAACAGCAATAACCCACGAGATTGCCTGATCTGATTCAGGCAAATATAATTTGCCATCTTCCCAATCAGCAAGCCCCCAATGATATTCATCATAAAATGGATTTTTTTTGCTTTCTTCCAGAGCTTCACTGCCTTTTAATATCTTAATCACGGGCTCACTTTTCTCTGCTTCTGAAGAACAAAAAATCTCTCTAATCATATAAATTAATTAAATTTTTTATACATTTTTTTGGGAAATGCTTTTTAGCAGATCTTTAAATTCTCTGATGGTAAAGCCCCTGGTGATGAATAAAACTCCAAAAAAAACAGCGGCGCCGACAGGAATTAAAAAAAGATAATATAATGACGGCTTAAGCAATACAATTATTCCGTACATCACCGCGCCGGCTAAAAGAATTTTTAAAAACTGGCGAACTAGATACCAGACATCGAGCGGAGTAATCTGTTTAGCCACATAAATCTGCAAAATAAACATAATAAAAGTGCTGATGGTAGAAGCGGCAGCCGCGCCGATCACGCTGTATTTGGGAATTAAGATTAAATTTAAAATAACATTGATGACCATAACTATGCCGATATTCACAGTATTTCTGATCTGGCGATTGCAGGCATTAAGCAAAGCGCCTAAAGGAAAATTGATAAACAAAAACGGCAAGCTGGCTATTAAAATTTGCAAAGGGATAATGGAAGGCAGGTATTCGTCGGAATAAACACCGACCATCACCTTATCGGCGATAGAAATAATGCCCAAAGTAATAGGCACGGCAATAATGGCCAGATAAATAATTGACTTCTGAAAAGTCATCTTTAACATTTCTTTTGACTGGACAAAGAATGTGGAAAAAGCAGGATACAAAGCCGCAATAAAAGCCAAGGGAATAAACTGGAGGGCAAAGGTAATCTTGTAAGGAATGCTGTAATAGCCGACGGCTTCGTCGCTGATAAACTGATGCAAAAAGACAGAATCGATGTAGCCATAAACTCTGGTAAAAATTCCGGCCAAAGCAAAAGGAATGGTAATAATCATCATGGACTTTAACAGGCCTTTGTCGGCTTTTAAGGTTAATCTGATTTTCAGCTTCTTAATCAGCAGAATCATTGAATAAAAAAGATTGAAGGCGCTGCCCAGCAATAACGCTAATATCAAAATCCTGACATCATGAGTCTGTTGGACCAAAATTATTCCGGCACCGGCCACTAAAACCTGAAAGATAATGGTGCCGATGCTTTCAATTTTTAAATTATGGAAGCCCCTGAAGATGGCGTAAAAAGTAAGAGTAAATGAATCAATCACCATGATTATGCCGGTGATGTAAACCAGCTGCCGGGTAATTTCCGGATTGCCCATTAAATTGATCAAGCCGACAACAATAAGATAAGTTATGATTGACAAGGGAACTTTAACTGCCAGAACAGCCGTTAAATACTGCCCGGCCTTTTCCTGAAACTTGGCCACTTCGCGGGTGATAACGTTGGCCAGGCCTAAATCAATAAGCACGGCGAACATGGTGGTAAAAAACAAAGCAAACGTATATTTGCCTAAATTCTCGGCCCCGATCTGCACTGCCAAATAAGAAAAATATCCAAAAGAAATGATTTTTTGAATAACCAGGGCGACTGTGTAATAACTGGTATTTTTAGCGACTTTCTGCGTTAGTTCCATACAAAATGTAGCTGAATTATACTAATTATTATAATAAATTGCAATGGTTTATACCACTATTTGCTGACAATACTCTAAAATACAACGATACACGATTTGCGACTCGCGATACACGACGATTTAAAAAACCTCACCTTTCGATAAACTCAAGATGGGGTTTAAAAAATCAAAGAAGGTCGGGCGCGCCACCCGACCTTCTTTAAAAAAAGTAAAATAATTTAACGTTTTGCCCATTGCGGAGCCCGGCGGGCGCGCTTTAAGCCCGGCTTCTTTCGTTCCTTTTTGCGGGAATCGCGGGTTAAAAAGCCGCTTGAACGCAAAGTTTTTCTTAGACTTTCATCAAACTTTAATAAAATACGGCCCAGTCCATGGCACACCGCGTCTGCCTGGCCGCGCTTGCCGCCGCCTTCAACCTTAATGCTGATAAAACACTTGCCGAATTGATTAACTTTCTTTAACGGCTCTTCTATATTTTTCTGGAATTCAAAATAAGGAAAATATTCTTTATAGTCTTTGGCATTGATCTTGATTTCACCGCGATTATCTTTGGGATACAGGCGGACTCTGGCTACGGCTGTTTTTCTTCTGCCCACGGCAAAAAGATAAGGCAGTTTTTTAACCGTCTTCTTTTTAATTTCCGTCTGAACGGGCTTAACTTCTTTAACTTTTCCAACGCCTTTTTTGGTTTCTGCAGGCTTTCTTTGAGACTTGCTCTGACGCTTGGGTTTAGACGATTTTGATGCAGAAGACTGATGAACAGAGTTTGTCGTTTTTGACTTTGAATCAATTTTCTTTTTTTCGGTAGCCATAGTTATTTTTTGAAAGTTAATCTTTTTAACATTTCTTTTCTAAGTTTATTTTTCGGTAACATATTTTTAATCATTTTGATAAAAAGCTCATCCGGCTTTTCTTGAAAAAATTTCTTTAAGGGAGTCTCTCTTACTCCGCCGATATATCCGGTGACATGATAATAAACTTTCTGCTCCATTTTATTGCCGGAAAATTTCATTTTATCCACATTGGCAATTTCCACAAAATCACCCGCATCTATATTCGGCTGATAATTAACCTTATGCTTGCCCATTAAAAGAATGGCCGCTTCCGAAGCCAGCCGTCCGGCAATCCTGCCGCTGGCGTCTAGTTGATGCTGTTCGCGTTGTATTTGATTGGTGGATTTATTTTTATTCATTTTTTTTATCATTTTATTAAACAAACTCAATCACCGCCATTAAAGCGCCGTCGCCTTTCCTAACGCCCGTTTTAGTGATCCTGACATAGCCGCCGGCCCGCTCTTTATACCTTGGCCCGATGACCTCGAATAATTTTTTAACCGCTTTTTTAACCGGCAGTTTAGCGAGAATCAAACGGCGGTTAGCCACTGTATCCTGTTTAGCCCTGGTAACTAACTTTTCTGCCCGGGGACGCAAAACTTTAGCTTTAGCCAAAGTAGTAGTAATTTTTTCGTATAAAATCAACTGGCAAGCTAAATTATTAAGCAAGGACTCCCTGGGAGCTTTCTTTCTGTCTAAAATTTTAATTTTGTTTCGATGTCGCATGTTATTAGTTTAATAGGTTTAATAAGTTTACTTCTCTCTATAAACGTACCTCTTATCAAACTTATTTGACTTATCCGACTTATTCAACTTTCTTAGGCCGGCCTCTTTTTCTTTTGGGCTTTTCTATTGATTCTTCGGCAATTTTTTCTTCTTTCTTTTTAGACTCTTTTTTTTCTGACTTTAATTCTTCAACTTCTTCTTTTGCTTCTGCCTTAACTTCTTGGGGTTCTGCTGCCGCAGAAGGAATTTCTTGTTTATGGCAAATAAAATTAAAATGCTCGACTAAAATTTCGGCTGACTTTTCCAAAGCTTCTTGAGGGGCAAAAGAGCCGTCTGTTTCTAATTTTAAAATTATTTTATCATAGTCCGTCCTATCGCCCACGCGCACATGTTCAACTTCAAAACCAACATTAATTACCGGCGAAAACAAAGCATCGATCATAATTACTCCCAGTTCCACCTTCTCTTTAGAACGGTCTTCGACCGTTAAATAGCCCCGGCCCTTTTTAACGGTCAATTCCATGTCGATTTCCGCTGATTTATCGGTTAAAGTCAAAATGGGCTGGCTGGTATTAATAACTTCCACATCGGCATTCTTTTCGATATCGCCGGCAGTCACTGTTTTTTCGCCCTTAACTTTTAAATTTAAAATGACCGGTTCATCGCTATGGCATTTTAAACGAATATTTTTTAAATTAAGCATTAATTCTACCAAATCTTCCTTAACATTAGGCAAGGTAGCAAATTCATGCATGGCGCCGATGATCTTATAAGAAGTAATAGCCGCGCCTTCTAAAGAAGAAAGCAGGACCCTTCTCAAAGCGTTGCCCAAGGTTACGCCATAACCGGGATAACAAGGTTCGATAATCACCTCGGCTCGATTATCCTTGGCTTCTTTTATTTCTAGTTTGGTTGGCAAAGTTATGTTCATAAATCCTCCTTAAAAAATTAATATTAAAATTATCGTGAATAATATTCAATAATTAAGGTGGGGTCAAAAGCCAGAGCTAACTCTTCTTTTTTAGGCAAAGAAACTATTTTACCGGCGGCAAGGGCAGCGTCTAAAGCCAGCCAGCCGGCTACCTGAACCTTGTTGAGCTTTTCTAAACGTTCTTTAATGACCGGCCTAGACAGGATGTTTTTATTAAAACTGATTTCCTGGCCAACCTTAACTTGGTAGCTGGGAATAGTAACCTTTTTATTATCAACCAAAATATGGCCATGGTTAACAAGCTGTCTGGCCGCATCTCTGGAAAGGGCAAAACCTAAATAGTAAACAATATTGTCTAATCTGGTTTCTAATAAACGCAAAAAATTTTCCGAAGTATCGCCGCTCTGCCGGGAAGCTTTGGTATAATAATTTTTAAACTGCTTTTCCAGCAAGCGATAGGTTCGCTTGGCTTTTTGCTTTTCTCTAAGCTGTCTGCCGTAAGAAGAAATATGAAACCTCTTTTTACCAGGACCATGCACTCCCGGAAAATAATTTCTTTTTAACATAGGACATTTAGGCGAAAAGCACTTTTCTCCCTTTAAGAAAAGCTTGTTGCTCTCTCTACGACATTGTTTGCATTTAGGATCTAAATTTCTGGCCATATATTATTTGATTGATAGATTATTAGAGCATGGGAGCATGAGAGCATTTGATCACATGTTCTCATGTTCCAATGTTCTTGATAATTAAACCCGGCGAACCTTGGGCGGCCGACAGCCGTTGTGAGGTATGGGCGTTACATCCTTTATGGACATTACCTGCAGACCATTGGCATGCAAAGCCCTAATGGCCGATTCGCGGCCGGAACCAACGCCCTTGACAAAAACATCAATCTCCTGCATGCCGGTATCGTTTAACTTTTCGGCTACCTTTCTGACAATAACACCGGCAGCATAAGGAGTAGCTTTTTTAGGACCTTTAAAACCGCAGGCGCCGGCCGAAGACCAAGCCACTACATTGCCATTCTGATCGGTGATAGTGACCATAGTGTTGTTATAATTGGCCTGGATGTGGGCCTGCCCCCTTTTAATATTCCTTTTAACTTTCTTTTTTCTTTTTTTAACTGTTTTAACCGCAGTCATATAAAAATTGGTGATTAGTAATCAGTAATTGATAATTTTAGTTATGTTTTTTGGGCCGACAGCTTTTTGCCGCTGGCAGCCGTTTTTCTGACGTTGCCCCTGACGGTTCTGGAATTAGTTTTGGTTCTTTGCCCGCGGACTGGTAGATTTTTTTGATGCCTGGTCCCACGGTAAGCTTTAATTTCTTTTAATCTTTTAATATTCAACAGCACATCTTTTTTTAAATTGCCCTCTACTTTATAATTTTTTTCAATAAATTCTCTTAGTCTATTGGCCTCATCGTTGGTTAAATCTTTAATCCGGGTGTTGGAATTAACTTTGGTGGATTTTAAAATCTCTCTGGCTTTGGCAAAACCAATGCCATAAATGGCCTGAAGTCCAGCTTCAACCCTTTTTTCGTTTGGTAATGTTACTCCGGCTATTCTTACTGCCATATATTATTTGATTATTAGATTGATAGAATATTAGAGCATGGGAGCATTAGAACATTTGAGTATTTGATCATATGTTCCAGTGTTCCAGTGCTCTCATGTTCCAGTGTTCTAATAATCAGCCCTGGCGCTGTTTGTGTTTAGGATTCTTGCAAATACAAACCAGCCGGCCTTTGCGGCGGATAACTTTGCAGTCTTTGCAGATTTTTTTTACTGAAGCGCGAACCTTCATAATATGATATTCCTATGAATTATTATTTAATTCTTTATAAATTAAGATCATCAATTTATTAAAAAACAATCCTCAATCTTTAGTCCTCAATCTTTAGTCATCAATCCTCAATCCTTACATCCGATAGGTGATTCTGCCCTTGGTTAAATCGTAAGGCGTCATTTCCACTCTGACTTTATCGCCAGGTAGCAGCCTGATTTTAAACATTCTCATTTTGCCGGAAAGATGGGCCAAAATTTCGTGGCCGTTTTCCAGCTTGACTCTAAAACTGGCTGAAGGCAATAACTCTTCGATTATCCCTACCACCTCGATAAAGCCCTTTTTGTTTGTTTTTGGAGTATTTTCCATTAAATCTTTCCGGACACAATCCCGGGTATTAAAAAAGAAATCCTTTGCAAAACCCTGCCACGTTTTTAACTATTACTCGAACTTTGTAAGAATTTTCCTTAAAATAAGGCGATTTTTGAATTTTTAACAACTTTTTAAACAGGTAATAATATTTTACCTAATCTGTGGAATATGTCAAGCGATTTGACTTTATTTAATAACTCTGTAATATACATTATCAAACGCACAAATCTGAAATAAATAATAGGGGGGATAAATGAAAAAAAATCATTCTAATACAGGAATAAAAATCTCTACGCTTTTCAAACAAGCTACAAAAGAAACTGTTGTAAGAGCTTTCCGAGCAGAAGGCATAAATTCAAAAAACGGAAATAAAGTTACTATTACAAAACAAAATTATGGAGATTTAACAATAGCAATAAATAAAATCTGGACTGATGAAGAAAAACCAGAAATATTTGAGATTCAGGTTATTAAAATCTCTGCTTAAATCTCTAACTCCAAAATACAATCAATCCCCGGCACATCCTTGGGGATTTTTTTATTTAAAAACCACCCTGACACCCAAAAATAAAAAAATCTATTAATCTAATAGTCAAATAGTCTAATATTCAAATAATCTATCATTCCAACACCGCCTTAATCCTCCTAACTCCTCTTGATGAAGCTTCTTCCTTAACAATCTTAAAACGCCCCAGAGCTCCGGTTGATTCAACATGAGGACCGCCGCAGATCTCTTTAGAGTAATCGCCTATGGTAAAGACTTTGACCTTATCGCCGTATTTATCTCCAAATAAACCAATGGCGCCGCGCTTCTTGGCTTCCTCCACGCTTACTTCTTCAACGCAAACCGGCAGGTCTTCTTGAATTTTTTGGTTGACTAAAGCTTCAACTTTTTGTTTTTCTTTTTCGGTCATTTTTTCCGGATGCGAAAAATCAAAACGCAATCTCTTATCGGTGATATTGCTCCCCCGCTGTTCTACGTGACTGCCCAAAACCTCGCGCAAGGCCTGATGCAATAAATGTGTGGCGGTGTGATATTTAATTGCCTGTTCTGATTTATCAACTAATCCGCCCTTGAACATGCCTTGACTAGCAGTCCGAGATAACTCCTGGTGTTTTTTAAATTCTTTTATAAAACCTTTTTCATCAACTTTAATATTTTTTTCATCTGCCAGCTCTTTAGTTATTTCTAAAGGAAAGCCGTAAGTTGAATATAAATCAAACGCTTGCTGACTGCTAATTTTTTTATTTGAAGACAGCTTGCTGAATTCCTTAAGTCCCTTCTCTAAAGTCTTTTCAAAACCATTTTCTTCGTTATTCAACTCCTCAATGACCTTCCGCTGATTTTTAGAAAGTTCCGGATAAACATTTTGATATTGGCTGACTATCAGCTCAACAATCGGCGTAGTAACATCGACTTCTATGGGAATGCCGATTTTTTTAGCATGGCGGATGGCCCGGCGAATTAATTTTCTGACCACGTAGCCCTGATTTAAATTGGAAGGAACTATGCCCAAATCGTCCGACATGATGAAAATGGCGGCGCGCAGATGGTCAACAATGATTCTGGCTGATTCTTCCTGATAATCTTTGGCTATTGATTTTATCTGCTCCATTAGCGGTACAAATGATTCTGTTTCGTAAACTGATTTTTTGTTCTGCAATACTGCGGCTGTTCGCTCTAAACCCATGCCTGTATCAACATTTTTTTGTTTAAGCGGTTTATATTGGCCGTCTGCTGTTCTTTCGAACTCCATAAACACATTGTTCCAGATTTCGAACCAGCGATTGTCCTCCTGGTCAAATTTTTTTGGAGCTTGGCCTCCGCCAGTCCAATAAAATATTTCGGTACAAGGACCTTGAGGTCCAACACTGTTGCCTCCGGCCGGCCACCAGTTGGCGTTCTTGTCCAGCTGGGCGATTCTTTCTTCTGCAACGCCTATTTCTTTCCAGAGATTATATGATTCTTGGTCGAACGGACAGTCCTTATCACCGGCGAAAACAGATACGGCGATTTTCTGCGGATCAAGCCCTAGCCATTTTTTATCAGTCAAAAACTCCCAGCTCCATTTTATGGCCTCATCCTTCCAATAATCGCCTAATGACCAGTTGCCCAGCATTTCAAAAAAAGTTAAATGGTGATTATCGCCCACTTCATCGATATCGCCGGTTCGGATGCATTTTTGAGAACTGGCCAAACGTTTCCCAGCAGGGTGTTTTTCACCCATTAAAAAAGGAACTAAGGGATGCATGCCGGCAGTAGTGAATAAAACCGAGGGATCGTTTTCCGGAATCAAAGAAGCGCTGGGAATAAGGGTATGCCCTTTGGTCTGAAAGAATTCAAGATATTTTTGTCTAATTTGGTTTATTGTCATTTTGTTTAATTGAAGGTCGCCATCTACCTCTCGGCCTTTCAGCTTTGCTCAAGGCTCGAGGCCAAGAGATGGCTCCAAACGGAGAGTAACCTATTCAACCTAATCACCTAATTTAACATTCCTCAATATATAACCATAAAAATACTTATAAATCAACCAGGTTGCCGCCAAACCGCCGGCTAAATCGGCCGATAGATCTGTTAAAGTATCGGTATAGATTTCACCATTCTGGCCGAACATAGAAGCGCCGGTAAAAATAGCGTCGATTATATATTCATAAAATTCCCAAAGGAAGGAACAAAAAATGATTAAAACAAAATTGACGATCAAAGTAATTGACAGATATGACTTTTGAAAAAAATGAAGCTGGAATAAAACAACAAACAGGGCGGTAATTAAAAAAATAAAGCTGGGATTAATAAAATGAAGCGCTGAATCGTACCACCAGAATTTGGGATTGCTGTAAAAATCCACCGAACCAAAAAAGTTGGCAAAACAGGCAAAGGCAATAATTACTTGAGCCAGGTCGATGAATATTTTATCCACCTTTCGCTGAAATTTAGGCGAACGGCTGTACCAGTAATGAGGCAGCAGTATTAAAAGTATAGAAACCGCAAAACCAGAAAGCCGCAAATAATCGCCAAAAACCAAAAATATCAAACCAGCGCCGATTAAAATATAAATAACCAGATTAACAAAATATTTGCCCGATGATTTTATAAATTTTTCCATAAGACTGATTATTCGCGGATACTCGCTGAGATGCGCTGAAAAGTTGAATAATCATTAATCAGCGTATATCCGCGCGTATCCGCTAATGGTCAGCGTTCTCCGCGCTTATCAGCTATTCTTTATTTTTATAATTTGAGACTTCGTCGTGAGCGACTCAGTCGAACGATTTGTTTGTTATTTTGGATTTTGGATTTGTTTGAAATTTGCCGACAGGCCCCGACCTTTCGGCCGTGAGCTCAAGGCCGAACGGGCGGAGTCGAGGGGGAATTTGGAATTTATTATAATATTTTCCCCCCTCCCAAACATACATCTTTTTGATAAAGCGCTATAAACTGCCCTGGCGTTATGGCCCGCTGTTTTTCTGTAAATTTGATCATTATTTTTTGATTTTTGATTTTGAATTTTGGATTTATTTGTGATTTGTAATTTGAGATTTGTGATTTATTCACGATACATTCCTGATCTTTCTGCCTGTAACGAATTTTAGCTTTGCATTTTAACGGAAATTTTGGTTCAACGCCCGCTATCCAATGAACTTCGTCAGCCATAAGTTCTTGTTTAAACAACGCTTCATCCTTATCGCCCCGCGCCACAAGCAAAACATTATTTTTCAAATCTTTATCAACCACGTAATAAGGCATGCCTCCGCCGACTCCAATGCCTCGACGCTGGCCAATCGTATAATACCACACTCCCTCGTGCTCTCCGATTTTTTTATTATCCGTAGTTATTATATCACCTTTCTTTGATTTTATCTTCTGTTTTAAAAATGCTTTCATTTCCACTTCGCCCACAAAACAAATGCCCTGACTATCCTTTTTGGCGTGAGTAATCAGGCCATATTTCTTTGCCAGTTTTCTGACCTCTGCTTTTTCGTACTCCCCGATCGGAAATAAACATTTTGACAACTGCTCCTGCGTAATTTGGTATAAAAAATACGACTGGTCTTTGTTGCTATCCATGCCTTTTAGTAATTGATGATTAATTAATTTCGAATTTTGAATTTCAAATTTTGATTCAATTTCGAATTTTGCCCCGTCCCGAGCTTGTCGAGGGGAATTTTTGATTTTTGATTTTTGATTTGTTTGGTTCTTGGTTCTTTTTATTTGGTTCTTTCTAACATAATGACCCGTTGCCACAAAATCCGCTCCCCTTTTTAGCGCATAATCCAAAAACGCTCTAAATTTAATCCTGGAATTGCAAAGAATATCCGGATTGGGCGTCCGGCCTTCCTGGTATTCTTTAAAAAGATAGTCAACCACCTGGCTTCTGTATTCTTTTTCGAAACTGACAGTTGAAAATTTAAGACCTAGCTGACTAGCTACAACCCGAGCATCTTTTTCATCGGCCTGAAGCGGGCACATCAGCAGGCCTTCGGCTTCGGACCTGGGCGTCCAGTTCTTCATAAAAACCGCTTCTACTTCATAGCCCTGTTTTAATAACAAAGCGCAGGCCACCGATGAATCCACGCCGCCGGAAAGCGCGACGATTACTTTTTTATTTTTGGTCTTCATATTATGTTAATAATAAAATAAAAAAAGCCCGACAGCAAGCCGGGCCTTTTACTATAATAATTAAGCTGACTGTTTTTCTAATTTAATCAGACGTCTTTCATGCTCCCAAAGCGTGGATTTTATATCTTTCCTCTCGGTGTCATAAAATCCGACAATGTCTAAAATCGACTTAAACTTTTGATCCTGTTCTTCAAAACGTTGCTGGATCATTTGATCCTGTTCTTCAAAACGTTGCTGGATCATTTGATCCTGTTCTTCAAAACGTTGCTGGATGGCCGTGAAATAATACTCCAATTTATTTTTAGACATGGTTTCTTGGTTAATGTTCTCGAGCTTAACTCGATTCGCTTTTCTGGTCATAGGTTTTAAATTAATGATAAAATTGACCCTGTTTTATTAAGTATAATTGATGGGGTAAAAGTTGTCAAAAATCGCGAATCGCGCAAATGTATCACGATTTAATTATTATAACGGACTTTTTATGCTTTTTAGTTTGGGGTTGGTGACTTTGGTATAAATCTGGGTGGTTCTGATATTTTGATGCCCCAACAGCTCCTGCACATAGCGGACATCAACGCCGTTTTCCAAAAGATGAGTGGCAAAACTGTGCCTTAAGGAATGGAAAGTCGCTTCTTTTTTTATGCCTGCTTTTTTTAAGCTGTTTTCAAAAATCTTTTGAGCGGTTCTGGCCGTTACTTTGCCGCCCCGCTGGCTGATAAAGACGAAATTATCCGCTTTTTTCCCTAAAATATATTGCTGAAGTTCAGATTTTATTTTTTCCGGCAAAATTGTCAGCCGGCCGCGCCGGCCCTTTGACTGTTTGATGTGCAAAGTCAGCTCGTCAGGATTTACCTCGTTAACTTTTAAATTTATTACTTCGCTGACTCTTAGGCCGGAACCATAAGCCATGGCAATCATCAGTTTATGCTTGATATTGGTTATGGAATCAATAATGGCCTGAATTTCTTCCCGGGATAAAACAATAGGCAGATAATGCTCCTTTTTTGGCCTTTTGATATTAAAAAACAGTTTCCGTTTCAGAACCTGCTGATAATAAAATTGCAAAGCTGAAATAATAAGATTCAATGAAGTATTGCCCAATCCCCTGCCTTTTTGATAAAGAAGATAATTTTTAATATCCTGCGCCGCAACTTCTTTAGAGGACTTGCGGACAAAAATCATAAATCGTTGATTTATTTCCAGATACGCTTTTATTGTTCTTTTTGAAAACCCCCTAATAATCAATTCTTGCGCCAATCTAGCCAAAGGATGGACTTTTGGTAGAAATGGTTTATAATTGGAAGGTAGGATTTGCGGCTTTAAGCCATCAAAATTAACACTTTTCCCGCCAAAGGCGGATTCGTCTTTGACGAACATAAGCTTTTCTGATTAATAATTAGATGCCCTTATCTTGTCTGAAATTAGCCAAAATGTCAATAGGTTCGCATATACTACGTTATATGAAATACATGTTTTCCTTTTGGGGCTATCGCCCCAGCTCTTAAAAAGAATCCGATTTTGTTTTTCTTTTATTATAGAGGGGGTATATGGAGTTTTCTTCGCTCCGCTACGAAAACATTTATTTGATAAGGGGAATAAGAAGGTTGCTTTCTCCGCTTCGCTCCGAAAGCAGTTTATTTTATTCTGTTGATAGCATACTTGCATTATTCTAATAAATTGACTATATTTAGAATAACAGTGTTTCTTATTCTAATCGTTGGAATAACGTAATTCCTTATTCTAATCAAAAATATGAGCAAAAAACCCTTCATTCCGCAAAAGTTACCGATAAAAATTGATTATTCAAGTTTAATCGGTCATATCACAAAAGCACATAGAGCGATTGCTTCTTTGAATTCGCTTTTAAATCAACTGCCAAACCCCGAACTGCTTGGTCGAACCATGCAGACCAAAGAAGCAGTTTTAAGCTCCAAAATTGAAGGAACGCAGGCAACGCTCAATGAAGTTTTGGAATACGAAGCACAAGACGAAAAAAAAGATGATTCAGAGAGAAAAAAAGATATTCACGAAATCATCAATTACCGTGAAGCCTTGGAACTTGGTGTAAAAACCCTGAAAAAAACCCCACTCGCTGAAAATCTCATCAAAAAACTGCATTCAATCCTGCTTCGTTCAGGACGAGGTCAGAACAAAGCCCCGGGAGAGTTTAGAAAAGCACAGGTTTACATTGGCAGACCGGGCGCGACTATTGAAGATGCCAGTTTTGTACCGCCACCGGCAAATGAAATCATTCCTTTATTCAGTAATTTAGAAAAATATTTAAACTCCGAAGACGAAAAAGATCCACTTGTTCAGATAGCAATCGCCCATTATCAATTTGAAGCTATTCATCCGTTCTTGGACGGTAATGGCAGAGTGGGAAGACTTATTGTTTCGTTATTTCTTTATGAACAGCAACTCCTATCTCACCCGTTTTTATATCTCAGCGAATTTTTTGAAGAACATCGTGAAGATTATTACGAACTGCTTCGATTGGTCAGCGAAAAAGAGAAATGGGAAGACTGGATCAAGTTTTTCCTCACGGCTCTGGCGACACAAGCGGAAGAAGCCGAAAAAACAGGCAAGGCAATTTTAGATTTACACGCGAAGTATAAAGAAAAAATTATTGAGATTAACTCCGTCTATGCAATCAATCTTTTGGACGCTATTTTCATTCATCCGATTTTTAGAACCGCAAGCATCAGAAAAGAGGCTAAAGTAAAAAATACTCAAACATTCTTTAATCTGATTGCCAAATTTCTGGAAGCGGGAATAATCAAAGACACAACTCCAAAAAAGCGTAGAAATAAGGTGTATGCCTTTGATGAACTGATAAAATTACTCAATAAATAAGCTATGACAAAACAAGAAGCAAAACAACAAATAGCAAAATTGATTGAAAAATATCAACGCCTTGTTGATACCCGAAAGGTAAAATCATACAACGAAGCCCAAACCCGAAATGAATTTATCGAGCCACTTTTTGAGTTTTTGGGCTGGGATATGAGAAACCTTGAAAATCCAAATGAAGTTACCACCGAAGAAACCGTTTCAAAGGGGCGTGTTGATCTGGCTTTTCGTCTTAATCATATTCCTGTCATGTTTTTGGAAGCTAAAGCATTGAAAGTAGATTTGGACGAGTGGAAATGGGCGGAACAAGCCATAAATTATTCTTGGAACAAAAGCGTAACATGGGCGATTCTTTCCGACTTTGAGGGTATAAAAGTTTTCAACGCCGAAATTCCACCAAAAAGCCTATCGCAAAATCTTTTCTTTGAGCTAAAATGGCACGAATATTTAGACCGCTTTGACCAGTTATGGCTACTTTCCAAAGAAAGTTTTGAAGAAAAGAAGCTCGCCGAACAAGCGGAAAAATGGGGCAAGCTCACCAAACGAAAACAGGTCGGCGAAAAACTTTTTGAAGATTTGACGACTTGGCGCGCGCTCCTGACTAAAGACTTCAGGAAAAATAACAGCAACATTGACGAGGACGCTCTTGATGAAGGCGTGCAAAAAGTTTTGGATCGCCTTATTTTTATCCGCACCGCCGAAGACAGAAAAATTGAACAAAATATTTTGCTTTCGCTTGTTCGTGAATGGGAATCCGCAGGCAAAAAGCACAACATTTTTAAAAGACTCAATGATGGCTTTCGTTGGTTTGACGATCACTACAATTCAAAACTTTTTTCTTCGCACGCGCTGGAAAACTGGAAAGCCGATGACAAAGTTTTTGAAACAATCATCAAAGGGCTATACCAAACTACCGACGGCTACCGCTACGATTTTTCCGCCATTTCAACCGATGTTCTGGGCGGAATTTACGAGCAGTATTTGGGCTATGTTCAGGAAAAAGCGCAAAAAGACGACAAGAAAAAATCGAAACGAAAATCACAAGGAATTTATTACACACCAAAATATGTTGTTGAATATCTGATTGAGCAAACACTCGGCGAAGTTTTGAAAAAAGCCAAAGCAAAAGATATCCCAAACATCAAAATTCTTGACCCTGCTTGTGGTAGTGGTTCTTTTCTTATCTCCGCCTACGACAAAATGCTCGAAGCCAAAACCAAACTGGATAAACAAACAGGGCTTTTTGATCGTTTTGAAATCTTGAAAAACAATATTTATGGTGTTGACTTGGACGAGCAAGCCATAGAAATCGCTCAACTCAATTTGCTTTTGCGTGTTTTACAGCAAAGAACAAAACTACCGACACTTTCGCATAATATCCGCATTGGAAATTCGCTTGTTGACGGCGACATGGAAAAACTACAACAGTATTTTGATGATGTATGGCGTGAGCAAAAAGCCTTTAACTGGAAACAGGAATTTTCAGAAGTATTTGAACATGAGGGCTTTAGTGTGATTATTGGAAATCCGCCCTATGTTTTCGCACGAGGCAAAAATTTTGATGACTCTGCCAAAAAATATTTCTACGAAAATTACAAACTGGCAAACTACCAACTTAACACTTATCTGCTTTTTATTGAACGAGCCTACAATCTTTTGCAAGAGGGCGGATATTTCGGCTTTATTGTTCCAAATACTTGGCTGACGATTGATACTTTCGCACCACTTAGAAAATTTTTGCTTGAAGAAGTCGGCAGTCTACAAATCATCAACATCTACGACAAAGTTTTTGGCGATGCAAACGTGGACACTTGCCTTGTAATTTTCAAAAAGGGCAGAAGAAGCAAGGTAACACTCGGCGAATTTAGAGACAGTAAACTAAAAATTGTTGGCAAATTCTCACCAGATGATTTTAAAGACAATAATCACATTATCAATATTTCACTGGCGAAAGACAAAGACAAAATGATGATTTTGAAAAAAGTTGCGGAAAAGTCAAAACAGCTCAAAGATAGCGCAACAGCCTCAACTGGATTAAAAGCCTATCAAACAGGAAAGGGCAAACCACCACAAACGGAAGAAATCAAAAATAACAGAGTTTTCCATTCTAAAAACAAAGAAGATGAAAATTACATAAAATACTTAGAAGGTCGTGATGTTAAGCGTTACGCACTTGGTTGGTCTGGCGAATATTTGAGTTATGGCGATTGGCTCGCAGAACCTAGAAAATCAGTACCTTTTGACGGAAAGCGTATTTTAGTTCGACAAATTCCCTCACAGCCACCATACGCAATAAATGCAGTTTTTACAGAGGGCAAATATTTGAACGACATTAACAGCATGGTTATTTTTGATTTTAAGGTTGAGCCTCTTTTTCTTCTTGCTGTCATCAATTCAAAGCTAACAACATTTTGGTTTGCCAACACTTTTGATAAATTCCAACGCAAAACTTTTCCGCAATTCAAGGTGAAAGAGCTTGCAATTTTTCCTATTCCCGAAGCCAACGAAAAAGAACAAGCCGAAATCACCAAACTTGCCGAGCTTATGCTTAATCTACAAAAAGAAGCTCACGAGATTACAAGCAACACCGACAAACACGCCCGACTAAAAACAGAGATTGAAAAACTGGACGAAAAAATTGATCGAGCAATTTATAAACTTTATAATCTCACCGATGAAGAAATCGCAACAATCGAAAAATAACGAAAAATCATTACTTGATAAAATCCCGTTAATCAAATTCTTAAAAAGAAAGTGGGATTCCAAAAAACACATCAAACAATCTTTGAAGTATTTTCATGATGAACGTGATCCAAAAGAGCTAAAAAGTACAACTCCCCCTGAATCGGAAAAAATTGAAATACATTGTGCTTGGGTATCAGAAGTATTTACGCCGTCAAACATCAATTCATTACTAAAATCGCTAAAAAAACTTGGTTGGGATGCCCCTGAATCCAATACAGGCAACAAAATAAACCTAACAGACTGGGTTAAACATGGACGAAGCTATGGAAACCAAAGCTCTTGGATAAATGGCGGAATCATTTTATCCAAAACCGATAAATCACGTTTTTTAGGGGCTGATATAAGGCGTGCCAAATTACCAAAAGGAATTGATTATTGCAGTTTATCACTACGAAATATTACTTCGAGCATAACTATTGTAACGATACAATTTGTTTTTAGTGATGATCTAGCAAGTTCGTTAAATCCACTATTTAAAACTTTGCACAAAACAAAAATCGAGCGAAAATCCCGAAATATAATTAGTTTTATCGGACCAGCCTCACAAAAAAGAAAATCCGTACAACAACAGTTTACTAATGTGCATAAAAATCTTTTTTCGTGGTTCAACAAAAATCTGCCAGGGCATTTTGCCTCATCAAAAGGTGATTTACCAACAATTAGTTTAGTGACCACAGCAGAGTATAAAAAATCTAATTCGCAAAAAAGCATATTAAAAGATCATTACTCTGATTTATTGTTTGATTATGGTAATGAGGATTGGACAGGTAAAGAAGTGCCTGAACTTGAACTTAGAGTACAATCAAATAAAAACTCTCTAGGGATATTATTTGGTAATTTTGGCGACCTCACTCAAAAAGACATGGAACAATATGGAGGTGCAAATAGGGCTGGAATTACAAATAAGCTCAATTTATACATGGAAAATACGGCAGGACTATGGTCTACTCACCATTTATTGCTAAATTGCGAAAAACAACTTTCAAGCCTTAGAGATAAAGCCGTATCCCCAATAAAAAGAATCGGACATGCTATACAAAACCTTAATTTTATCAGGTCGCAATTCCTTTCAATTAGCACGGATATTCAAGCTATCAGTCATGACATAGAAAATCTAACAAAGTCTAAAAATAGATATTCAGACGACTGTTTAGACTTTACACCACCAGAACATTATAAAAGCCTACCTGATTTTCTTGAACTGCTTAGACAGCAGGATGAAATGAGGGTAAAAACTTTAAAAACTCAAGAAAAACAAGTTAATGAATCAATAAACGCAAGCGGGAATCTTACCTCGGCTATTGCCAATTTAAAAATTCAAAGAAATGTTTTTTGGCTAACAATAATCATTGTTGGTTTAACTATTTTTTCGATATTCAAGAGCAACCCATTATTAGATCAGATATTTGAAAAGGTAAATTATCTTATAGAAATTGTTGAAAAATTGAACAAGTAAGTAGATGTTTGAGGGAGGGGCAATTCACCCCTTTTGTTCCCCTCTTGCCCCTCCCTCAAACCAGAAATAGGTGTTTTGGGTGGCGGGCATTCACCCCTTAATCCCCTCTGCCCACCACCCAAAACGGAAAAACAAAATCGGATTCTTTTTAAGAGCAATTTCTTTCAGAAATTAAAGGAAAACATGTACATCATATAACACTGCGTATGCGGTTACGGCTTGCTCCGTACCTCCGCAAGCCTCCACCCATATTTGCCAGTGGTAAGCACTTCGTGCAATTATACCACTGGCAAACATCGCATACGCAGGAACGTTAGCTGAAATATTCCTTTTCTTTTTTGGGCTATCGCCCAATTGTTTTAAAAAATTTTCAAATTTCTTTTTCTTT
>JAHISB010000031.1 GCA_018818425.1 Patescibacteria group bacterium | reverse complement strand
GATAGTATCTATTTGGATTTAAGAGGTTTTCTGCTTTAGTTTGCATAAGTTGTATAGAATTAAATTTTATTCTATACATTAACTCATTTTTCCACATATTTCACCTTCTTAGTGTGAACTGTAACATGAACCAGTGCATCAACATGCCAAAAGCATATTTTTTTGCTATAATGCCAGCGTATTATTAATAAGCTTAATATCAATTTTATGCCCAAAGCCTTAGTCAGCGTTTTTAACAAGGAGGGGATTGTGGAGTTTGCCGAAGGTTTGGTTAAACTCGGTTATAAAATTTACGCTTCCGGCGGAACAGCCAGAAAATTAAAAGAAGCTGGAATTGAAGTTACTGATGTTGCGGATTTAGTCGGCGGCGGCGCCATACTTGGACATCGCGTGGTAACTCTTTCTCGGGAAATTCACGCTAGTTTGCTGGCCCGGGACACCGCAGAAGACCGCGCTGAATTAGACAAACTGGGTATTCCTTGGATTGACTTGGTTTGCGTTGATCTTTATCCCTTAAGCGATGAAATAGCAAAGCCCGAAGCGACCTTAGAATCAGTTATAGAAATGACCGATATCGGCGGGCCAACCATGCTCCGGTCGGCGGCAAAAGGCGGGCGGATTGTTATTGCCCAGCCGCCAGACCGGGATTTTGTTTTAAAACAATTAAAAGAAAAGGGCGATTTATCAAAAGAAGAACGGCAAAAATTAGCCGCCAAAGCGGAATTTATTGCGGCGCAGTATTGTTTAAGTTCCGCTTGTTTTTTAAGTTCTGGTTATTATGACGGTTTGATTGGCGAAGAGATTAAACGTTGTAAATATGGTGAAAATGCTTGGCAAATACCAGCCACTCTCTTAGGTCTAAAATCAACCGATCCTTTGTCGCTTAAGAATTTTCAACTAATTGCCGGCAGCGAACCGAGTTATAATAATTTTTGCGACCTTGACCGAATGCTCCAAACAATCACCCATCTTGCCGCCGCTTTTGGGCTTAATAGAAATAAGGCGCCAAAATTAGCCATTGCCGTAAAACATGGCAATGCTTGCGGTGCGGCTTTTGGAGACCAGCCGGCTGAAGTATTGCAAAAAATGGTTATGGGCGACCCCAGAGCCATCTTTGGCGGCTTGGTTATGGCTAATTTTCCCATTGGCGCGAAAGAAGCGGATATTCTTTTAACTTATGGCGTTGCCGAGGGCAGGCGGCTTTTGGATGGAATTGTGGCGCCGGATTTTAAGACAGAGGCGGTAGACATGCTTAAACGGACAAAAGATAAATGCCGCTTTCTTATTAATCCGGCTCTTGGTTCTTTATCAATAAATTCTCTGGACGCGGCTAATCGTTTTCGTTATGTCCGCGGCGGTTTTCTTAAACAATTAAACTATACTTTTATTTTAGATCTCCACCATCCCCAATTGGAACAATTCGGCCAGCTGACTGCTGAACAAGAAGATGACTTATTGCTTGGCTGGGCGATTAATGCCACGAGCAACAGCAATACCATCACCTTGGTAAAAAACGGCCAGTTGATTGGCAATGGCGTTGGCCAGCAGGACAGGGTAGGCGCGGCAGAACTGGTCGTCAAGAAAGCCATTGACGGCGGCCATAACCCTCGCGGCGCCGTAGCCGTCAGCGATAGCTTTTTCCCCTTTCCCGATGGTCCTAAAAAATTAATTGATGCCGGTATTAAAGTTATCTTTGCCACCACTGGGTCAGTTAAAGATGAGGAGGTAAAAAAAGTTATTATGGAAGCGGGACTGACGCTTCTGCGACTGCCTGATGCCGTGGCGCGCGGCTTTTTTGGCCATTAAGATACCTTGTAGGATATAGTTAAGAATTTTGACAAATAAAAAAGAAACTTGGCGAACATTGTTTGCAAATTATCAAAATAAAGATTTAATTTTTGGATATTAGTATTATTGACAAACTGGCTCAAGCTGGGGTAAAATTAATTATACAGCAGGACGGCTCCATCAAAGACGAAGAAGTAATAAAAGCGGCTAATGAGCAGGGAGTAGCCATAGTTTTAACCAACATCAGGGCATTTAAACATTAAATCATTGGCAGCCGACAGCCTGGCTGTCGGCTTCGATAAAATCAATGAAAAATAAAATAATAATTTTATTAATTCTTATTCTCCCCCTTATTTTAAGCGGGTGTTTTAATAAAGCCGGCGACCAGCAGCAGGCAGAGCCGGTTGTTTCTTATGATATTTATACGCAAGAAGCTGTGCCCGGGGGCGGTTACAAAGTTAAATATCCTTCAACCTGGGAGGTGGCAGAAAGCGCTACCGGCAAATTCGAAGAGTTTAACGATATAACAACTTTTAAAGCATCTGATCAGGAAGAAATTCAGGTCAAAATTTTTACCACGGACCAAGCCGAAGCCCTGCTTGAGCCCTATAACATAGAAAGCGAAAGCCAAACCCAGATCGACAGCCGTTTAGCTAATGATTATTTAGTTCAGGATTTAGATAACGAAGGCCAGAGATGGCATCTTATCTCCATTATTAACGGCGATTATCTTTATCTTTTAATGAGCAATGCCCTGGGTTCGTCAGATTTTGAAAATTTTATCAATGATTTTAATTTTTTAGAATACCAGGAGCAGGAACCGGCAACCGAAAACTCAAGCAACGATTTTAAGATTAAACTTTATTTTGATGATTTAAATCAAGAAAACAGCGATTGTCTGCCCCACATTTACCAGGAAGTGATTATTCAGAAGCCGGAAGTAGAAATCGGCCTTATTCCCGTGGCTATCAAGGCCTTGATTCAAACTTCCAGTTTAGAAGATTTGGCCGAACAGAATCTATCTTCGGCTATTTCTATTAATACCCGGCTTTTGTCGTTTGGCTACGAAAATAACACAGCCATTGTTAATTTTAATAACGAATTAAATGTCGGCGGCGGCAGCTGCTTAATGGCCATGCGCCGCGGCCAGATAGAAAAGACCTTGAAAGCTTTAAACGAAGTTTCCGGTCTGCAGATAAAAGATGTGGAAATTCAGGTTGAAGGGGAAAGCGAAACAGCGCTCCAGCCGTAGTCAAAATTTTAGTGGATTTAAAAGGTCGGTGCCATAATCGGCCTTTTTGAGAAAGTTAACTATAAGTTTTATGCTAGTCAAACTGGTGATTTAAATTAATTTTACGCCTGCCCGCCTTTGGCGGGGATAATTCACCGATCTATCACTGATGAATCACGGATCAATCACAGATTTTGATGCCAATCGAGTTTAATTTAATCAGTGAGTTATCTGTGCGCCATCAGTGAACTGTCAGTGATTATTGGTGAACTATCCGTGTTTTTAGATAATTCATTTAACTATAAATTTACTATGGGAG
Source organism: Patescibacteria group bacterium (assembly GCA_018818425.1). Classification (GTDB taxonomy): domain Bacteria; phylum Patescibacteriota; class Patescibacteriia; order UBA1558; family UBA10009; genus JAHISB01. The sequence goes on along the minus strand of JAHISB010000031.1, from coordinate 2,500 downwards.
AATTAGAAATCGGCAAGCAAATGCCCAAGCGGGCAGAACTGCATAATCATTTGGGCGGAGCAGTTGACCCGCCGATTATGTGGTCTATTGCCCATAATCAGGGCATTAAACTTCCTTCAAAGGATTACTGGGATTTTGAGGATTTAATAACCATTGGCCGGCACGAGCAGTACAACAGCGTTAAAGAGATCGATCAGAAGTTTTATTATTGGACCGAATTAATCCAGTCATCTCCCTACGCTATAGAAACTTCGGTCAAATCGGTTATTGGCGGGGGTTATCGCAAATGCAATATTGTGGTTCACGAGTTAAGGTTTTGCCCGATGAAAAGAAACCGGGGCGGCGAGCAGGACTTAGACCATATAATTACGGCCGCCATCAGAGGCATGGACAGGGCAATTTTAGAATATCCTCAAGTTAAGGCCGGTTTAATTTTAATGATGGACCGCAGTTTAACTTATCAGCAAAATAAAATTATTATTGAAAAGGCCGTCAAGTATAAACATAAAGGGATTGTGGGAATTGATTTAGCCGGTCCGCAGAAAAAGAATTTTAAAATGAAAGCCCACCTCGATTTATTTAAAAAAGCCAAGAAAGCGGGTTTAGGCGTAACTATTCATACCGGCGAAGAAGGCCGCTTAACAGAGATGAAGTTCGTGGTGGATTATATTAAGCCCCAACGCATCGGCCACGGCATTTTGGCCTGGCAGGATAAAGAGCTGATGAAAAAATTAGTCAAACAGAAAATAACTTTAGAAATCTGCCCGACCTCAAATTTAAAATCGGGCGTAGCCGATTCCCTCAATCATCTTAAAAAAATGATTCAGACTTTGTATCAGTATAAAGTCAGCTTGACTATCAATACCGACGGTCCGGAAATGTATAAAACCAATGTCTACAAAGAACAGCAATTATTAATCAATCAAAAAATTTTAACTAAAGCCGAAGTCAGCCAATGCTTTAAGAACGGCTTTCGGGCAAGCTTTGTTAAATGATAATCGGTGATAAAAAATCAGCAGGAGCAATAGTTGCTTCTGCTTTTTAAATTATCCCAGTTGCCTGGTCAAATCTGGTCATAGGCGCAGATGATTGACAACTTGGATTTTTTTTGCTATCATATTATGTCATATAGTACCTTAGAAATTTTAAAAATCAAATACAGACAATCATAGAAAATCAAGGAAAAGGAGTGAAAAGTGGGACAAAAAACAGTAGTTTTTGTGGCCAGAGATGCTGCTCCTTCGGGCTGTTTTAAGCTTTTGGAGCCAGTCTTGAAGGATTGCGGATTTGGGGTAACTCTTTTTACAGGAGGAGGAAGGCCTTTGGCCGAGCAGCCTCATGAGATAACATCTGCGATACGAGGCGCGGGCGTTGTTGTCCTTGGCATGTCTTCTTCTGCGGAACTTGCCCAACCCGAGATCGCAGCTGGCCAAGTCGCAAGGGAAGCGGAAGTGCCTTTCGGCTTTTACGGTGATGTTTCTGGTTGCTGGGTGCGGGCAAAAAACCCCGCTTGGTTTTGGGGACTTGCCGTTGATGCCGCTTTTTATTGCGGCGTGACGCAACAAGATGCTGATGCGGCGAAGCAAGTTTTTCCTAACGCTAAACTCATCGGCACTGGCAATCCTCTTCGAGAGGAGATGGCTTTTCCTAATTTCACGCGGGACCGTTCGCACTAAGCTCAGTATTGCACCAAGGGAGAAGCTCGTGCTTGCGCCCGGCAGTAAGCTTGGCGCCGGAAACATGGCTTCATGGGTAGTAATAATGGAAGCGCTTTCGCGCCTTGTGAAAGATGGTCCAAGTTTTCAACTGATTCTTGCCACGCATCCGGGAGATCAGACTCCAATACAGCTTTATCATGAGCTTGTTTCTTTCAGTCCGGTTCCCACAACTATCGTGAGTAAGGATGTGTTCACAACTTCCGATATGGTTTCCGGCGCCGATATCATCGTGGAGTTTGGAAGCTCCATTGGCATCAATGGCGCGTATCAGAGCGTTCCGGTTGTAAGCCTGGGATTTGAAGTGCTGTTTCGACGATTTGAGCAGGTTAGCGGCAGTCGAATGTCTGAAGCGGTTAAAGACGGGCTTTCAGAGCTTGTCGTGGCCGATCCCGGTAATCTCACTGAAACCATCAGGAGACTCCTCACTCCCGAAGGATTCGCACCGATGCTGGCAAAACAGCAGAAACTTTGTCCGATGCCGCCAGAGCGCGGCGTCGCACTCCGCAACATTGCGGAGGTTATCGCCAAATTCGCCACATAGCCGAGTCAAATTTCTCGGCATCAGAGGGAGTTTGTGAGAACAAACCCCCTCTTTTTATTTGCGATATTGTTCAAGTCCACGAACATAATTCACACTTAATGGGATATTAGTAGATTAGTGGTGCTGAAAATCGCATTCTATGTAATACTGTAGCCATAAATCTTAAATAATTTAGACTATGGTTACAAAAAAACAGAAGAATTTGCCCAAAATGCGGTTCTCAACGCACTAAGAAAAACGG
>JAHISB010000003.1 GCA_018818425.1 Patescibacteria group bacterium | reverse complement strand
TAGCCCGTCCGCCAAAAAATCGGGCGAAGCCCGCAAGCAAGCGGGCAAAAAGGAAGGGGGTCTGGGGGAAGGAATTTTTGCCCGCTTGCTCTGCCGCGCGAAGCGGGGCTGGGGGTGGGAAAGCGTTTCCGCAATTCCTGCGTCAGCAGGAAGGCAAAACAGAAAAATTTTCGTTTCCTTAATTGAAAAAAATTTTGGGAGTGCGCGATTAAAAAAATGTAGAGAAAATTTTTCTGTTTTGCTCGCCCCGCCTCTGGCGGGGGCGGAAACGCTGGGCGGGGTCTGCGCCCGTCAGGGCGCAGATTGTCGCTTAAAAAAGGTTCGCGCATTTTCAAACAAAGGGCACCAAGAGGGCAGCTAGCTCAGCTGGTTAGAGCGTTTGGTTTACATCCAAAAGGTCATAGGTTCGAATCCTATGCTGCCCACCACTCGACTCCATTTCTAACTATCGTTAGAAACGTCGCTCATGGTCTACGTTTCTTCGCTTCGCTCAAAAACTCCGACCATTCGACCTAGGAGTCGAATGCCTCGAGCGAGGAGCAGGGGCGACGAGTCGAGAGACACAAATTAAGAAAACAAAAATATGAAATTTATCATTGGCTTAATTGGCATTGCCGCCGGTTTTTTGCTGATTTGGAAGTCAAACTGGATTGTCCAGAATTTTGGAAGGATCGACTGGGCAGAAGAGCATATTGCTACCGAGGGCGGAACCAGACTGCTTTGGAAATTAATCGGTTTGGCAATAATTTTTATTTCCATGCTTTATATGTTCGGTATGGTTGAAGGAATTATTATAGGCATTTTTGGTTCGCTTTTTAGAAGATAAGCGGCGTTAAGTAGTGGGCCGTTAGCTCAGCTTCGGCCAAAGGCCGACCAGCCCCCTAGCCGGGGTTAGATGCTCATTATAATTTTTATAAATATAAGTTGAAATGAACCATTAAGGGCCCGTAGTTCAGCTGGTTAGAATGCCTGCTTTGCAAGCAGGAGGTCGGGAGTTCGAATCTCCCCGGGTCCACCATTCGACTCCGTTTCTAACTATCGTTAGAAACGGAGTCGAATGTCTTGAGTTAATTGAGAGGCAAGATTAATAAATAAGTTTAAAAGATTTTTTTAGAAAGTCTTTTTTATTTTTAAAAATTTATATTTTTATATTTGGCTATTTCCTTTTTTTCATTTTTGTTATATAATATATCAGTAAACTACTTCTTTATTGAGTATTATATATTAAAATTTTTATTTTTATATAAAAATAAAAAAACTTACTAAGAAAGGAGGTGAAAATCATGGCTAAAAAGAGAAAGAAAGTAGCTAAAAAGAAGAAAGCTGCTCCTAAGAAAAGAAAAAAAGCTGCTCCTAAGAAAAAGAAAAAGGTAGTGCGCAGGAAAAAAAAATAATTTATTTCTTTTTCGAAAGAGAATACAAAATCCCCCGTCTCATGCTTGAAGGGGATTTTGTATTTGGCATAATTATTTTAATCAGCCAGCGGTATATATATTATTAATTATTTAAATTTGGCTAAGATTAGAATAATTTTGACTGTAAATCGATGCTTTTTTCCGCCAGAGAAAAAATTTCTATTTTGCCGTACTGGCCGTCAAAACCAGGAGTTAATTTTACCCTGCCTTCCCTGACTCTCATTATTCCCTCACTGATTTTTCCTGAAGTTATATTGTTTAAATCCCCCCCCGATAGATTTAAAAGAATATTAAATTCACTTTTGCCCTTATTAATCAAATTAAAATATTCTCCTTGAACTTTTTTGGACTGCTTGCCGACATTTAAACTATCGGCAATAATTTCTTGAAGCGGAATCAAACTTTTATAGGGTATAATTCTTTTCTCATCAATTTTATCTGTAGTTCTATCAGCTAAGTTATCCACACGGTTTAAAACGCCAATGGTTAGTAATTTTTTACATTGTGGACAAACTCCCTGGCGCTTTTTTGTTTCCGCCGGCGAAAAACTTATTTTACATTCACGATGACCGTCAAAATGATACATGCCTTCTTCCGGAAAAAATTCTATGGTATACAAAAACTTTTTTTTATCCTGGTCCTTTATTATTTCAAAAATTTTTTTGAACGACGCTTCTTGTAAATCAAAAACATTTGCTTCCCTGCCCAAATTAGGGAGCGAGTGGGCATCGGAATTGGAAATTAAAGTAATGTTATCCAGTTTCGAAAGACGCCGGTTCATTAAAGGGTCGGATGATAAGCCGGTTTCGATAGAATAGATATATTCTGATAATTCTTCATAACATTCTTCAATTGAATCAAAGCCGGATTTAGAGCCAAAAATAGCAAACCAAGGCGTCCAGGCATGAGCCGGAATAGTCAAGTGATTCTCATCAATTTCCAGACAGATTTTTAAAAGCTCCTTGGCCGAAAGCCCGATAATAGGCCGGCCATCGGCCGCTAAATTACAACCTCTATCCTTCAGCTCTTTGATTAATTTTTTAACAAAATCAATATTAGGCGCCAAAATACAAATATGCAGTCTGCGGGCCTTACCGCCTTGCTTATATATGCACGAAAGTTCTGTGGTTAACATAAAAAGAGTTCCGGAGTCGGAACCTTTAAATTTATACAAACCCGATTTCGCCTCTTCCAGCTGATTTTCTATATCATTAAACCAGGCCGGATGAGTAAAATCACCGGTGCCAATAATATCAATACCTTTAAGCTTAGCCCACTTATCAATATTTTCTAAAGTTAATTCCTTGGAGCAGGCCCGGGAATATTTTGAGTGGATATGGAGGTCGCAAATATACGGCATAAGTATTGTTAGTTTAAAACAATTTGCAAAATAAAAAAAGAGCGACTATTCCATTGTCTATCTAAACGCTGTTCTAGGTATTTTTAAATCCTTTAGAACAACCATCGACTAAAATTGAATGATCAAAACAATATTGTAATTTTTATTCCCCCTGTGTTATATCAATGTTCATTAATCTTTATTTTTTTTGCTAATTCCAACTGTTCCGGCGTATTAATTCCTATAGCTTCTTTAGGATCAATATCAATGGAATCGATTCTTAACCCTTGATCAATAGCTATTTTTGCCAGATCCGTCAAATAATATTCTTTTTGAACATTATCGTTTTTTAATTTTTCCAAATTTTCCCAAAGCCACTCTGCCTGAAAGCAAAAATAGGCCGGGTTCAATTCAGTAATTTTTGATTGTTCTTCATTTGCATCTTTTTTTTCAACAATTTCTCTAATATTCCCATGTTCGTCCCTAGCGATTCTGCCAAAATCATAAGCAAAGCTGTACTGGTTTTCAAAATCAGGAACTTTAAAAGTCATTAAAGTAATTAGATGATTTTTTGAGATATGAATATCAGCCAGTTTTTTGATGCTTGTAGCGGTTAAATAAGGATGGTCGCCATAGAGCACCATTACGTTTTCTGCCTTACCCCGCAAAGCTTCTTTAGTTTGTTTAACCGCATGGCCGGTGCCTAAAAGTTCTTTTTGCAAAATAAATTCATAACCATCTTTTAAAGATTCTTTAACTATCTCGGCCTGGCGGCCGACGACAATTACCGGATGAGGGTCCAGAACAGAAGCTTTAACCTCGTTTAATAAGTGTTGAATTAATGGCTGGCCCTTAAAATCAATTAAAACCTTGGGCACTTCGTGATTATTCATTCTTTTGCCTTTGCCGGCGGCCAGAATAACTATTCTAATTTTATCCATAGTTTAAAATATATATTAAAAATTGATCTTTGATTAAGTTTATAAATTTTTAATCATCACCTCTGTTTCTTTAAAATTGAAATCCAGACTCTCATACAGCTTAATGGCCGCAAAATTGCTGACGGTTAATTTGATTTGCCGGCAACCTAATTCTTTGGCAATTTCTAGAAGTTTTTCCGTCAGGGTCCGGCCTACGCCTTTGCCTCTGGCCTGTTCGTCAACCACTACCTCTTCTACCCAGGCAATTAAACCTTTAGAAGGAATAATATACCAGGCCAGTTCGGCAAAGCCAACTATCTTTCCCTCGTCTTCAGCAACAATGCCGCGGGTGCGGGGGCTAGTAATAATTTCTTCCATTCTTTTCTCTAAACTTTCAGGATCCAGAATGTTCTGGGTTAATTGAGGAATCAATTTGGCCACCGGGGGGATATCCTCTAGGTTAAAATTTCTTACTTTAATCATAATTAATTTTGTTACTCGTAATTCGTAATTTGTAAATCGGGTCTAGTATTGAATTACGAGTAACGAATTACTCAACAGTTACACTTTTAGCTAAATTTCTCGGCTGGTCTATATCACGGCCTTTTATTTTAGCTAGATAATAAGCTAAAAGCTGGAGAGGAACAACAGTTAATATTGGATACAAAATTTCCAGAGTTTTAGGAACATAAACGATTCTGTCAGCAATTCTTTTTATTTCCTCATCGTTTGCCGTGGCTATGGCAATAATCTGCCCTTGGCGAGCCTTGGCTTCTTCCAGATTGCTGAAAGTTTTGTCGTAAACGCTGTCTTGAGGAATTACCGCTACCACCGGCCAGGTTTGATCGATCAAAGCCAAGGGCCCATGCTTTAATTCTCCGGCCGGATAGCCCTCGGCGTGGACATAGGAAATTTCTTTCATTTTTAAGGCGCCTTCCAAAGCAACGGGATAGCTTAATTTGCGACCGATAAAAATGAAGTCGTTGGCTGATTCATAAACTTTAGCGATTTCTTCAATTTTTTCTTTTTGATTTAGGACATCTTCTATTTTATCGGGCAGTTTTAAGAGCTCTTTAATTATTTCTTGAGCTTTGGCTTTAGGCATATTTCGTTGGCGGCCTAAAAGAATGGCTATTAAAGTGACAACAACCAATTGCGAGACAAAGGCCTTGGTGGAGGCCACGGCAATTTCCGGGCCGATATGGTTATAAACGCCGGCTTTGGTTTCTCTGGCGATGCTGCTGCCCACGGCATTGACAATGCCTAAAGTTAAAAGATCTTGTTGGTTGGCTAGCCTGATAGCCGCTAAAGTATCAGCAGTTTCGCCGGACTGGCTGATAGCCAAAACCACCGATTTTTTATCCAGCGGTTTTTCCCGGTATCTAAATTCCGAGGCATATTCAACTTCCGTTGGAATGCCGGTTAGATTCTCGATTAAATAACTGCCTATGCGGCCGGCATAGTGAGCGGTGCCGCAGGCCACTATATAAATCCTCTCAATTTTTTTAAGCTGTTCCAGAACATCGATCAGCCCGCCCAGCTTGACCCCGCCTTCCTCTAAAACCACTCTGCCCCGCAGCGATGCTTTAATGGTCTCCGGCTCTTCCATTATTTCTTTTAGCATAAAGTGGTCATAGCCGCCCTTTTCCGCTTCATCAAGATCCCATTCTATCTGCTGGGGCTGATGGCAGCTGACAGCGCCGTTTAATTTATTAATTTTATACCCCTGTTTGGTAATTATGGCCATTTCTGATTCTTCTAAAAAAATTACTTCTCTGGTGAAGGGCAGAATGGCGGCGACATCAGAAGCAATTAAATATTCTCCCTGCGAGATAATTCCTAAAACTACCGGACTGCCCAGCCGGGCCGCTACGATTTTATCCGGTTCTTTTTCCGAAATTACCGCTAAACCGTAAGCGCCTTTAACATGATTCAAAGCGCCCCTAACAGCTTCTTCTAGGGGGACAGTTTTATTGCGCTCCTCAATTAAATGGGCTATAACTTCGCTGTCTGTCTTTGTTTTAAATTGATGACCTTGGGAAGCAAGCCATCTTTTTAACTCCTGATAATTTTCAATAATGCCATTATGGACAACAGCAATTTTATTTTGACAATCTGTATGAGGATGAGCATTAAGATCCGATGGTTCGCCGTGAGTGGCCCAGCGAATATGGCCAAGGCCCGAACTTGAAGTTATGGAGCGGCTTTTTAATTCGTTTTGTAAATTTATAAACTTACCCTGTTTTTTAATGACTTCTAATTTTTCCTGATTAAATAAAGCCACCCCAGCGCTGTCATAGCCCCGGTACTCCATTCGTTTTAAGCCCTCTAAAATTATTGGCAGGGCCTGCTTATTTCCGATGTAGCCGATTATTCCACACATATTACTAATTTTGAATTAACCTATTTTTGAATTTCGATTAAATTATTAATTCTGAATTTTGAAATTCATTCGAAATTAGGTTATTTCCTGCCTGCTCATTCGAGTCTGAGCCTGAGGGCTCATCCCTCAGAGTCGAAGACCGGCAGGCATGGCAAATTCAAAATTAATTGATATTTTCCCAAATAAAACCAAAAAGCTGCTTTTGCGTTTCTGATAATGCCTTATCCTCAACTATGATTCCTAACGGTTCATTTTTTGAGTTTAAAGAAATCATAGCAACTTTGTTATCATAAATTAAAATATAAGTCGGTGAACCTTCTTCTTTAGTCAAAGATTTAATTTCAGCATATTCAGCTGTGGTGCCTTCGTGGCCGACGGCAATTACTTTGACTTTAATTTTTTTGTTAATCCTTTGTTTAGTAAAATTGGGAAACGCTTTATATAAATTATCTTTTATCGTTGATGAAGAAAATACCAGATACTCTTTTTCTGATAACCGGTCTACAGTTTCTAAGACATCAGTAAAAATTGTTTTGATGCCCTGATGCCCTTCGTAATATTTGACCACTGGCTTTTCGCCGGCTTTATCGTATAATGACTTCAAGCTGGGAATAATCTGGTTAACTTTATTTTTAACCTCTTTTAAATCCTGGAGCTTCTGGTCAACAGCGCTATGAAGCTTTTTAGGATCTTCGGCAATAAAATACTGCTTAGTGGCCTTATGATAATAGCTAACTAAGCCGGAGTCCATCAGACTTTTTAAAATATCATAAGTCGTGCCCCGGTTAATGCCCGCTTTTTCAGCCAGATTCCTGACCGAAGCCGGCCCGGATTCCAACAGGGTTAAATAAACTTTAACTTCTTTATCCGAAAGCCCGAGTTGTTTAAGAATGGGGATTGTTTCCATGGTTTTTCCTTATTTTTTAACAATAAATCCCGCACCTTCCTGCGTAATATTTGACCCTGCAGGAAGGAATTATTTAATTCCCCTTCATTCCCACAGCATCATGCCAAAGGCAGATTCGTCTATGATGAAAGCTGCGGGGTATTTAGGGGAAGGTGCGGGATAAAGGCATTATACTCTTATAAATAATATTGTCAATTATTTTTCTGCACAATTTGTGGATAAAATAAAATATGGGCTAAGATTAGTTAAAATTTATATTTCTTATTGTCAAAAAATTATTTAAGGATTGACTATTTATCCACAAATCATCTATACTTTAATCATTATGAAAAAAACAAAAAATATTTTAGTTTTAACCGGCGGCGGTCTTTCGCCCTCTTTAAACCCTACTCTTTACGGAGTAATTACTGCTACCAGGAGATATAATTATAAAATTTTGGGAGGAGTTTCTGGCTGGGCTTCGTTGGTGCAAAATGGCAAGATAATTAATTTAACCAATTTTGACATCGAGTCGATAAAAAGACGGGGAGGTAATTTTTTAAGATCCTCTAGGACCAATCCTTTCAAAGTCAAAAATGGCTTGAATAATCTTAAAGACAAGTTGGCTAAATATAATATTGAAGGCGTTATCGCCATTGGCGGCGATGATACTTTGGGAGCGGCGGCCAAGCTTTATCAAAAAGAAAAATTTCCCGTTGTCGGTCTGCCAAAAACCGTTGATAATGATCTGCCCCTTACTTATTTTTCTCCCGGTTTTCCTTCAGCTGCTTATTATACTGCCAAGCTGATAGCCGAAACCAAAGAAGATGCCGCCTATACTTATAGCAGAGTTTACATAGTGGAGTTGTACGGGGCTAAGGCCGGCTGGCTGGCCTGCTCGGCTGCTTTAGGCGGCGCTGATATTATTATTCCGCCGGAATGGCAATTCAAATTAAATGATATTCTAACTTTAGTAAAAAAGAAATATGAAGCTAATGGCAATTACTGCGTTATTGCTGTCTCTAGAGAAGCAAACATTACCGGCATAAAAGGCGCTCCCGATAGGCAGCCCGATGGTTTTAGCAAGCCCAGAAAAGAATATGTCTGCCTGCCCTTACAAGACAAGATTCAAAGCCGGCTTGGCTTAACCACAAAAATTATTATTCCTATGAACTATGTCCAGAGCGGCAATCCTATAAAACTGGATATGGAAATTGGCCATAAGCTTGGCAGATTTGGAGTAGAATTGATTAAAAATAAAAAGTATGGATGTGTCGCTGTTATAGATTATGCCAAAGGAAAGTTTACTATAAAAGAAATTGCCAGTAATAAATTTTTAATCAAGACAAAAAATATGGGCAGCAATATGTTTAATCAAAAAACAATGCAGCCAACAGAGATCTATTTAAAGTATTTAAAAACTTTAATAGGCGATTACAATTTTATTGATAAAAATTACCAAAAACTCCAGCAGAAAATTTGTAAAAAATAATTTGATAATAAAAAGAGCGAGCTTTCCTCCCTTAAAGCTCGCTTTTGTACCCATCATTTTCCATTTGATGGTTTATTGGCCATTGCGATTATCAGATCCCCAACTCTAGTAATCTGTCGTTGTTCCAGTTTATTATTTTGGAAGTGGCTCTCGGTGAAAATCTGTTCCAGAAGTTCTTGACTACCATTTTTCTGGAAAGCAATGGCACAGGCCAGGGCCCGGAGTTTAAATATTTCTTTAAAACCCCACCGCTCTATTATCCGTTTTATTTTTTCTACCGGCCAACTGCCAATAATTAAGAGATTATCACCAGAATTAATGCCAGGAATCTCTTCCAGCAGATATTCATCAAGCTGTCTTTCCACCTCTGCAAAACCCTTTGTTCGCAGAAATGTTTCTATTTGATCGTAGAAGATGCGAGCCATGTTTGGCCGCACTTTGGCTAAATTGGTCCAAAGATTAAGGATTAGACCAAACATTTTAAAATGACGCAAGAAGCCCAGTTCCCTGACTAAAGGATCATTTGGCTCGGGAAATTCCAGCTTGTGGATTTTTTCATGCGGATCCCAGATTTTTGGAGGGAACAAATCAATTACATAAACTGTAATGGTTCCATCTTGGTCATCTTTTTGCCAGGTAAGATTTCTGGGATTAAGGTCTAAACCAACAATTACATTGCCGGGGTTGAAGGGGTCAGGAGCATTGTCAAATAGTGGTTGTACAGCGCATCTTAAAATACCTTCAACGATAGCAACCACTACTGACTCTGGTTGTTCTTTAATGCCAGCGGAGCAGGTAGCGCCTAGGTAATCCTCCCACTGAATCAAAACCGATTCGTGATTAATGGTTTCTTTAATGGCAAAGCCAACTCCTTTACTTGTAAACACTCTGGCTGTTCTAAGCGCTTGTTTGTAATCATGGATGTGGTTCTGTATTATTCTTAAGCTTTCCCAGTTGATAAGGGATGCTGGCACATCTCTAAAACTGAAAAATTTAATGACCAGCTCAACCCCATCTACTCGGCGAACCAAGAGGACTAAACGGTTCCATGAAGGAAATTTTTGAATTACTTCAACCTGTCCTATTGGCGCAATATCTATTTTATCACCTACCCGGATTTCTCTAGGATCATATTTCATGTTAGGTTCCCCTTTGTTTTTATTGTCAATCTACATTTCCTCACACTTTAACACTTCCAAAAAAATTGTCAAATTTAAAATCCACACCTTATTCAGTATGGATTTTATAACAAAAAGTGACAAAACCCTGGCGATGACCTACTCTGGCACGCCATAAGACGCACTACCATCGGCGCTGAGCTGCTTAACTGCCGTGTTCGGGATGGGAACGGGTGTGGCCAGCTCGCTAGAATCACCAAGGCACTGTCACTTTTTTAAGTCCCCAAGCTACTCACTTTGTGAAAGTTTAGGGCTAAAGAATTTTTAAAGTTTCGGGGGCAAATAAAAAGATTAAAACAAACAGTCCAATAACTATTAAAAATACTAAAGTTAATTTAATGGCTCCGGTTAAATCTTTCATATGATAAGAACCATTTTAACACAAAAGAATGAAAAGAGCAATGGTCGAGCTAAATCAAACTGAATTTGATAAACTCGATAAATGACACTCATATAATTCGGTGATTACTCGGCCGATTAGTACTGCTCGGCTTAACACATTACTGCGCTTACACCTGCAGCCTATTAACCTCATAGTCTCTGAGGGGCCTGATAACGAATCCTAATCTTGTAGACGGCTTCACGCTTAGATGCTTTCAGCGTTTATCCAAACCGAACATAGCTACCCGGCGCTGCAGTTGGTACCACAGCCGGCACACTAGAGGTTCGTCCTTCCCGGTCCTCTCGTACTAAGGAAGGGCCTACTCAAGATTCTGCGCCCATAGCAGATAGGAGACCGAACTGTCTCACGACGTTCTGAACCCAGCTCGCGTACCGCTTTAATTGGCGAACAGCCAAACCCTTGGGAGCTTCTTCACCCCCAGGATGCGATGAGCCGACATCGAGGTGCCAAACCGCGCCGTCGCTGTGGACGCTTGGGCGCGATCAGCCTGTTATCCCCAGAGTAACTTTTATCCGTTGAGCTTCCGCCGTCCTATAT
>JAHISB010000030.1 GCA_018818425.1 Patescibacteria group bacterium | reverse complement strand
GAGCTTTAATTGGATGAATAATAATCGCAGGATAGACAGATTTATGGAAAAGAAGACTTCTACTTATCAAGGATTCTGTTATTTAATGTTTATTAAATATTATCTTAAGAAATTAGCTAGATGAATTTTGCAACCGTCTCAATCATTATGGCGTTAAGGGCTATGCCGGTTTAGGGCTAGCGCCGTTTCTAGTCACAGCTCATTATACGGATGAGTATAAAACATTAATCAGAACAGGGATTAAACAATCAAAGTACCAGGTCAGAATTTTAAAAGATAATCAGGGATTTTTGATTATTGATGGCAAAGTGGAATTTTGGGGAGAAGGGAAAGAAGTTAAACTTTAATTCAATATTAAAAATTATAATTAACGCATATGCCCAAACATCAAAGATACCAAACTCCCTACGAACGCATCAGGCCCAAAATAAAAAGCCCCTATACCCAAATTTATTTAATCAGGCATTGCCATCCGGATTATGACAGCGAAAATATTTTAGGCGGCAAAAGAATGCCTTTGTCTAAAATTGGCCTTAAGCAAAGAATTCTTTTAACCAAAAAATTATCAACCCTAAAGATTGATAAAATTTATGCCAGCGAATTGACCCGCGCCCTGCAGACTGCCGAGCTTTTTGCCAAAAAGAGCCGTCAGAGAATTATTATTGATAATCGTTTAAACGAGATTGAGTGGCAGAACTGGTATAAAATAAGATATTTTAATATGTCGGAAAAAACCCGAGCCAAAAGAATCAAGGGCTACCGGGATATGGATAAAAAGCTGGACCGTTTGCAAGCCAAGGCCCGCCGCTTGATTGCCGATATCTTCAAAAAAAATAAAAGCAAAAATGTCGCCGTCTTTTGCCACGGCAATTTAATCAGGTCCATTATCACCGGCATTTTAAACACCGATGTTATCGGCTTTTTATCCATGGAAATTTATCAATCCTCGGTTTCTAAATTGGTTATTGACAGAGACGGTTATATTAAAATAAACTATATTAACAATATTGCTCATCTGCCTAAAAGGCCGGATGAGGATTTGTTCAAAACAGCGCTTAATCAGTAATCAATAGGAGGATACAATGAGCAGAGTTGATTTTACTCTTTCTGATGGACAAGAATGTCAGATTTGCGCAGACGGCACTCTGGCTACTCATCAAGCAGTCCTTATTTTAGAGAGAAGGGAATGACCTTATGTTTACTGCTGTGCAAACCATCAGGGTGAAGCCGGTTAGTTGGTCACCATGGGAGAACAGGAAATAATCAGGGATTAAAAGTCCTTAAATATTTTTTTCACCAGCCCCTGCTTTATGCGGGAGTTTTTTATTTTCAGATGAATTTGCCAAACCTGCTTAAAATTGGTAAAATATAATGAATATGACCACAAAGCAGTTTGTTATCTTAATGGTTATTTGCACTTTTTTGTGCTGGGGCGGCTGGCTGTTGGTTTTGGCTTTTATTAATCCCGAAACCACCGGCATTATTGGTTTTGCTTTGTTTTATTTAAGCTTATTTTTTGCTTTAATAGGAACTTTGGCTTTGCTGGGCTACTTATGCAGATGGCTGTTTACCCGCAGGTATTCCAAATCCGACGAAGTCACTATTTCTTTTCGCCAGGCCATCTTTTTTGCTTTAGTAGTAGCCATAGCTTTATTTTTGCAGGGCAACCGTTTTCTGACCTGGCTGAACGCCATAATTTTAGTAGCTTTGGTGACCATGGTAGAGTTTGTGTTTGTTTCGTTTAAAAAAAGTTAATAAGTCGGATAAGTTTGTTATGTTGAATAAGTTTACTTTTTACTATAACTATACCTCCTTATCAAACTTATTAAACTTATTCAACATATTCAACTATAATGAAAGACCAATTAACAAAACTTAAAGATCAGGCCGTTAAGGAATTTAAAAAATCCAATGTTCTTGATGACCTAAAAAAACTGCAGACTAAATATTTGGGCCGTAAAGGCGAGTTGACCAAAGTTTTGCGCCAGGTCAAAGATTTAGCCGAAGCGGAACGCCCCAAGATCGGCCAATATGCCAATCAGATTAAAGGAGAATTAGAAGTCTTGATTAAAGATATCGAATATGAACTAAAACAAAAAAGCGGCGCTCAAAAAGAAGAACTAATCGATGTAACTCTGCCCGGAACAAAATACCAACAGGGTCATCTGCATCCAAATACTATTGTCCAGAGGCAATTGGAAGAAGTTTTTAAAAATATGGGCTTTATGGTTTTAGAAGGCCCGGAACTTGAATCCGAATATTATAACTTCGAAGCTTTAAATATCCCGCCTAGCCATCCGGCCAGAGATATTCAAGACACTTTTTATATTAAAAACAAACCAGGCTTGTTAATGAGAGCCCACACTTCTAATCAGCAAGTGAGAGCTATAGAAAAATATGGTGTTCCTTTAAGGGCTGTTTTCCCCGGCCGGGTGTTTAGGAACGAAGCCACCGACGCTTCGCACGAAACCACGTTTTATCAACTGGAGGGCTTAATGATAGATAAAGATATTTCCGTTACCCATTTAATTGCTTCAATGAAAGCGATGCTCAAAGGTATTTTAAAAAAAGATGTTGAAGTGCGGTTAAGACCTGGTTATTTTCCCTTTGTGGAGCCGGGCTTTGAAGTTGACGTTTCCTGTTTAATTTGCGGCGGCCAGGGCTGCAGCGTTTGCAAGCAGACCGGCTGGGTAGAAATGGTCGGCAGCGGACTGGTTCACCCCAATGTTATTAAGGCCGGCGGCCTGGATTCTAAAGAATGGTCCGGCTTTGCTTTCGGCCTGGGCTTAACTCGGTTAGTTATGCTTAAATATGGCATCGATGATATTAGATTATTACAATCCGGCGATTTAAGATTTCTTAATCAATTCTGATATAAGGGAGTAGGTTGTAGTAAATAGGTTGTAGTAAGTAGGTTGTAGGGGGTAGTAATAAGTTAAAAATAAATCTGTTTCCTAAAAAACTATTAACCTACCCCCCTACTCCCTACAACCTACCCACTAAATTATGAAAATTTCACTTAACTGGCTCAAACAATACGTAGATATTCCCAAAGGCCTTGACCCCAAGGAGCTGGCTTTAAAATTGACTATGTCCACGGTAGAAGTCGAAGAAGTTATTGATCAGCGTGAAAGGTATCAGAATATGGTAATTGGCGAGATTGTTGATATAACCGACCATCCTCAGGCAGACAAACTAAAAGTCTGTAAAGTTAATGCCGGCAAAGGACAAAAACTCCAGGTTATTTGCGGAGCTGATAACATCCGTAAAGGCATGAAGGGGATACTGGCCTTGCCTGGCGCTATGGTTAAATGGCATGGCCAAGGCGAGCTGGTCAAGCTGGAAAAAACTAAAATCAGAGGCGTGGAAAGTAGCGGCATGCTGTGCGCTCCATCCGAAGTCAGCCTGGCCGAAGAATTCAAAGAAGAAGAAGGCGTGGTTGATTTAGGGGAAGAAGGCAAGGTGGGTCAGCCGATCGCTGAAGCTTTAGGTTTTGACGATGTTATTTTTAATATCGACAACAAATCCATCACCCACCGTCCGGATTTATGGGGGCATTATGGCCTAGCACGGGAAATTGCCGCTCTCCTGAATAAAAAACTAAAAGATTTAAAAGTTGATGATGCAGAAGAAGGCAATGATGTTGATCTTAAAATTAAAATTGAAGATAAAGAAAACTGCTTTAGATACATCGGCGCGGTAATCGGCAACATAAAGGTAGAACCTTCGCCGTTATGGATGCAGACTTTACTGACTTCGGCGGGTATGCGCCCGATCAACAACATTGTTGACATCACTAATTACGTAATGCTGGAACTTGGCCGTCCGTCTCATGCTTTTGATAGGCGGGAAATCAAAGGCGATGCCATTATTGTCCGCCGAGCAAAACAGGGTGAAAAATTTAAAACCCTGGACGGCCAGGAAAGAGGATTAACTTCGGCCATGTGCTTGGTTTGCGACAGTAAAAGAGCGGTTGATTTAGCCGGCATTATGGGCGGCGAGAATTCCGAAATCAAAAATGACACCACCGAGATTATTTTGGAACTGGCTAACTTTAACCCGGTCAACATCAGAAAAACTTCAACCCAGCTGGGTCTGCGGACAGAATCGGCCGCCAGGTTCGAAAAAAGTTTAGATCCATCATTGGCCGAACTGGGCATGAAGCGGATTATTACTTTAATCAAAGAATTAATTCCCCGGGCCAAAGTTATCAGCCGGGTCGCTGATGTTAATTATGGCCGGGAAGAAAAAAGAAATATTGAATTAGATTTAGATTTTTTAAACAGAAGAATCGGCCAAAAGATTCCCAAAAAAGAAGTAATTAGTATATTGGAGAATCTGTCTTTTCAGGTTAAAGACAACCAAGAGAAATTGTTAGTAATACCTCCCTCTTTTAGGACAGCCAAAGACATATCAATCCCCGAAGATTTAGTAGAAGAAGTAGCCCGCATTTATGGCTACGATAAAATAATTCCGGTGATGCCTCTGGTTTCTATGGAAACTCCGGCAGTTAATAATGAGTTAGTCATCGAAAGAAAGATTAAAGATATTTTATCTCAATCGCTGGGCGCCGCCGAAGTTTATAACTATTCCTTTACTTCAGAAAAAAATATTAATCAGCTCGGCTTAAAAATAGATGATCATCTGGAGCTGGCTAACAGCATTTCGCAGGAACAAAAATATCTTAGGCAGAATTTATTCGAAAATTTAGTCGCTAATCTCGAGAGCAATTTGCGTTTTTTTGACGAGCTGAATATTTTTGAAATCGGCAGAGTTTATCTTAAGGAAGCCGGCAATTTTAAATTTAATAACAAAAGCCAGAATTTTTTGCCCCGACAGGAGAAATATCTGGCCGGCTTAAAGCTTAGCGCGGGCAAAGAAGAGGTTTTTTATCAGGCCAAAGGAATAATAGAAATTATTTTAAAAAATTTAGAAGTTGACTTTGAATTTGCTCAAGGCCAGGCAAAAATACCCTGGATAGATAAAAATCAATATTTAGAAGTTAGGGCCTTAGGGCAGATAATTGGATTTGTAAGCAAATTAAATCCTAGGCTGCTGAATCAATTAGAAATCAAGCAAGCAGCGGGCGTTTGGGAGCTAAATTTTAACCAGCTTCTAAAGTATGCTCAAGACAGAAAAAAATATCAGCCCTTGCCAAAATTTCCTAAAATTATATATGACCTTTCTTTAATTGTGCCTAAAGCTGTTTTATGGGAAAATATAGAAAAGGAAGTCTACGAAGCCAGTCCTTTGATTAATAAAGTAGAACTTTTTGATGTCTACGAAATCGCCATGCTAGGGCCGGATAAAAGATCCCTGGCCTTTCATGTTTATTTTCAAAGCCAAGACAGAACTTTAGAAGCCAGGGAAGCCGAGGAATTGAGAGAGAAGATTATCAAATTATTAAATAAAAAATTTAAGGCAGAGGCGAGGCGAGTTCTATAAGCTGTATAAGTTTATTTTTTGCTGATTAACACTTAAAAACGCTGACAGTTCACTGATCCGCACGGATGTTACACTGATATCAGTGAATTCTCCGTGAGTTATCCGTCGACAGACCTCGAGCTTGCCGAGGGGTGAACTGTCAGTGCGTCTTAGTGTTAATAAGTTTAATTAATCAAAATTCTATGAAAAACATAAAAAAAATTGATATTTTATCGGCAGCTAAAATGTTTGGTTTAGTAACCGGAGGAATTTATTTGGTGGTAGTAATAATTGTGGTAACTTTGGGAAATTTCCTCGTTGATAGCTCAACTTTAGCTAAGTTAGATATTTTGGGCCTTGGTTCAACTGTTATAGCTACTATTTTATTTGCGGCCTTAATCGGCAGCATTAATTTTGTTATTGGCGCCATTTTGGCCTGGTTCTATAATATAATTGCCGCTTTAACGGGCGGTATTCGCCTTGAATTAGAAGAAGTGAAAAGCCATTATTATCTGTTGGAAAAAAGATTGAACCAAACTAAAGCCGGTTCATCAGCTCTGGAGATCAAAGAATCGGAACCAAACGCTTCGCCGGAATTTTTATCATCGGCCGGCAGCCAATCTCCGGCAGAGGCCAATCAGCCGGTTAAGGACGGCGTTTCTCATGATAAAGAAAGAGACACTTTTAAGGCGGGTGAGAATCATTAATATTTTGATTCGCCGCTTTGAGGCATTAAAACAGCTAGGATAAATTAAAGCAGCCCGGAATATTTTACCAATTAACCCTCAATGGAATGTTGAGGGTTAATTTATTTCATCAAATTAATGAAAATAAATCTGGTGACGGACGCGGTTGTTTTGACAGAACTGCTTTATCTGCTGTTTAAGCTTGGGCCAATAATTATTTTTGGTAAAGTATATTTCTCGGTATTTTTTTAACAGCCGGGGATATTTTTTCTTAAGCCAGATACTAAGTTCCAGCCAGTTATCCGCTTTAACGTTAAGATTTTCAAACCAGAATTCATCAACAAATTTTTTGGTTTTTAAAATTATCTCCGGCCAGGGAGAAAGTTCGGGCAGCAGGGGAGACATAAAAAGCACGGTAAAGATTTTAGCTTTTTTTAGTTCTTTTAAAGCGTTAATTCTTTGTTCCACAGCCGAAGCCCCGGACTCAACTTCTTTTCTGATTTGGTCATCAAGCAGGGACAGCGAAATGCCTGCCGAACATTGGTCAAATTTTTTCAGCAAATCAATATCTCTGACTATCAGATCAGATTTTGTCAGCATGCATAATTTTGGCTTAAGCGGAATCAGCTTGGTCAAAATTTCTCTGGTTAATTTATACTTTCTTTCCATTGGCTGATAAGGATCGGTAACCGAAGCCATAACTATAGATTTGTTTTTATATTTATTGGTATTTTGAGGAATCAAATCGGCAGCGTTTATTTTTACATCTAAAAACCGGCCCCAGGGCCCATGGTGATTGCTAAAACGCGCCATAAATTTGGCGTAGCAGTAAAGACAGCCATGCTGGCAGCCCCGGTAAGGATTTATGACAAAATCAGAATCGGGCAGGCCGGATTTAGCAATAATGGACTTGGCTTTTATCTCCGTAATTTTTATCATTGATAAGCAAATCTTAACACAGAAAAAGCGCCCTCACAAGCTCAAAAATTCTAGATTTATCTTTTTAAAATCAGGGTAAAAGAGCCTTTGATTTTCCCTTGCCATTTTGTTTTAAATATGCTATCATAAAAGCGTAAAATATTAACGTTAAATACCTTATTTTTGGGCTAATTTAAGCTAAAAATAGCTGTAGATAGCTTATTATTTTTTCGTTAAAAATCATATTTAATATGCCAAAAAAGATAATTAAAAAGATGAAGAAGCCAAGCCAAAAGGCGTTGAGCCCGGCTCAAAAAAAATCCGATTACACAGCCAAGCAGATCACTGTTTTAGAAGGTTTAGAACCGGTCAGGAAACGGCCGGGCATGTATATTGGCAACACCGCTTCCGAAGGCCTGCATCATTTAGTTTGGGAAGCCGTAGATAACGGCATCGACGAAGCCATGGCCGGCCACTGCAATAAGATAGAAGTCATTTTACTTCCGGAAAACAAAGTTGCCGTGTCAGACAACGGCCGCGGCATTCCCACCGACAAGCACCCCTTAACCAAGCTCTCTGCCCTAGAAACGGTGATGACCCGCCTGCACGCCGGCGGCAAATTCGGCGACAGCGGCTATAAAGTGTCCGGCGGTTTGCATGGCGTGGGCATTTCGGTAGTCAACGCCCTTGCCTTATGGATGAGAACGGAAGTCAGGCGGGACGGCAAAATTTGGGTTCAGGAATATGTTCAAGGCAAGCCCAAAGCTAAGATTAAAACAATCGGCGCCACTAAAGAAACCGGCACCACGCAAACCTGGCAGGCCGACCCGGCTATATTTTCTGTTCTGGATTATAGCTGGCAGCAGATTTTAGACCACTTGCGCCAGCAGGCCTATTTAACCAAAGGCGTTAGAATAATTATTAAAGACGAAAGGATCGCTGATAAAAAGAAATCTTATATTTTTTATTTTGAAGGCGGCATTGCTTCTTATGTAAGGCATTTAAATTTAAACAGCGAAGTTAAGCAGGAAAAAGTTTTTTACGTGGACAAAGAGCAAGAAGAGATTCAAGTGGAAATTGCCGTTCAGTATAAAAGCGATTATCATGAGCAGGTTTATTCCTTTGCCAATAATATCCACACTGTAGAGGGCGGCATGCATTTGGTGGGTTTTCGTTCTGCTTTAACCAGGGCTTTAAATAATTATGCGCGGAAAAATAATTTTCTTAAGGGAAAAGACGATAACTTATCGGGCGAAGATGTCAGGGAAGGGCTGACGGCCGTTATTTCCGTTAAGCTTAAAGACCCCCAGTTTGAAGGCCAAACCAAGGCCAAATTGGGCAATGCCGAGGTCAGAACGGTGGTAGAGAATATTTTTAACGATTATCTCACCGCTTTTTTAGAAGAAAATCCCAGGGATGCCAAAGAAATTTTAGGCAAATGCTTGCTAGCCCAGCAGGCCAGGGTAGCGGCCAGAACCGCCCGCGAATCGGTTTTGCGCAAGGGCGTTTTAGACGGCCTAACTTTGCCGGGCAAGCTGTCCGATTGTTCCAGCCGCAATCCTTTAGAGTGCGAATTATATATTGTTGAGGGCGACAGCGCCGGCGGCAGCGCCAAACAGGGCCGGGACAGGAGGTTTCAGGCCATTTTGCCTTTGCGGGGCAAGATTTTAAATGTTGAAAAAGCCCGTCTGGACAAAATGCTGGCCAACAACGAGATTAAATCGCTGATTTTAGCTTTAGGCACCAATATCGGCGAGAGTTTTGATATCAGCAATTTGCGTTATGGCCGGGTTATTATTATGACCGATGCCGATGTTGACGGCGCCCATATCAGAACTCTTTTATTAACCTTGTTTTATCGTTATTTCCCCAAAATTATGGAAGAGGGGCATTTGTATATTGCCAAACCGCCTTTATACAGGATTCAAAAAGGCAAAGAGGTTAATTATGCTTACAGCGACGAAGAATTAGAACAGCTTAAACAGAAGATGGGTGGCGGTGAATTAGTCAGCGTTTTTGCCGAAGAATCAACAGAAGAGCCGGAGGAAAGCGAAGCTCAAGAAAGCTTAAAATCAGCCAAGCTCAACATCCAGCGCTATAAAGGTTTGGGCGAAATGAACCCTATCCAGCTTTGGGACACCACTATGAACCCGGCTACCAGGGTAATGAAGCTGGTAACCGTTGAGGAAACAGCCAAGGCCAACGAAATTTTTGAAATTTTAATGGGTTCCGATGTTTTTCACCGCAAAAAGTTTATTCAGACTCATGCCAAGTCGGTGAAGAATTTGGATATATAAGCATGAGAGCATGAGAGCATGAGAGCATTAGAGCACTTGTTCCCATGTTCTAATGCTCCCATGCTCTAATGTTCCAGTGTTCCAATGATTAAGATTAAAAATTACAACAATATCAGCTGGGTGAATATTTTTGAGCCGAACGAGGAGGATTTAAAGTTTTTAACGGACAACTATAAATTCCATCTTTTAGACATTAAAGATGTCCGCAGCCAGGCCCAGCGTTCCAAAATCGATATTTATCCCGCGTACGCTTTTATAGTTTTAAGATTCCCCATTACCCGCAGCGATTCCAACTTGATCGGCAGCCACGAGCTGGATATTTTTTTAGGCAAAGATTATGTTATCACCATTCAGAAGAAAAAACTAAAGTCATTAAACAATTATTTTTACCGGGCGGCCAATAATAAAAATCTGCAGCATGAAATTTTTCAAAACAAAGCCGCTTTGCTCCTTTACTATATTTTAGACGAACTTTACCGCTCTTCTTTCGCCATCATCGACTGGCTGGATCAGGAAATCCGCCGGATCGAAGAAGAAGTTTACGAAGAAGAAACGCGGCAGTCGGTTAAAGATCTGGCGCAAGCCCGAAGAAACGTGCTGACCTTTAGAAGCATTATTGACCCCCAAAGGTTCGTTGTTAAAACTCTGGTTAATTTGCAGAAAGATTACTTAGGCAAAGATTTAGTCAATTATTTTGATGATATTGCCGATTACATCGACAGGATTTATACCATCCTTTCCAACGATAAAGAGCTGATCGACGGCCTGCACGAAACCAACGAATCATTAATCAGCCACCGCCTGAACAGGGTCATTAAAATTCTGGCTATCTTTTCCGTGTCCATGCTGCCTTTAACTCTGCTGACCGGCCTTTACGGCATGAATCTGGAAAGCTTGCCCTTAATCCATAACGAAGGGCTGGTCTGGTGGATTTTTGGAGGGCTGGCCGCCGTTATCATCGGCATATTTGTTTATTTGAAGAAGAAGGATATTATCTAAAATTTCCCCCTCGACTCGCTATGCTCGCCCGTTCGGCCTCGTCTCGATGCCGACTCGACACGGAGGCGAGCTCACGGCCGAGAGGTCGGGGTCGCTCGGGGCCTGTCGGCAATTTTTAAATCAATTATTAGTCATCAATTCCCAACACTCAATAACGAGCTGTTTTTTGATACTTTGGCTAATCTTAGGCAAAAAGCTAATATTTTTGACTAAAAATCCTTGACAAAATCTTTAAAGTATGCTATTATAATATATTGAATTGAAACCTGCTCAAATAGAACATTTAAAAAAATAGATTATATTGCCAAATAACTTATAGATTTTCTTTTAATAAACTAAGTAAATGCAAAAATTATGGTTATTTTTCCTTTAAATTGTGTATTTTCTTAGTTCATTAAACTACCCCAAATTCAAAAAAAGAAAAAGACAACAAAAAAGAGGAGGACCTATTATGGGTCAGCAACAACTTTTACTTATCGTCCTGTCGGTTATCATCGTAGGACTGGCGGTTGTGGTCGGACTTAACATGCACAATGATCGCATGGCCGCAGACAATCTGGATGCCATCACTTCAGATTTGATCAATCTGGCGTCTCGCGCCCAGCAGCACTATCGTCGCCCGACTTCAATGGGCGGCGGTGGCAGCAGCTTTGCGCTATTAACGGCTGATGAGGCAGGTATTGCGTATCTGACTACCCGGCCTGATAATGAAAATGGAACCTTCTCCATCAGCGTTGCCGGTACAGACAGCACCGTCTCTATTCAGGCAGTCGGAACTGAAGATGGTGACGGCGATGGAGTGAATTGCACCGTAACGGCGCAGGTTTGGGCCGATAGCCTGGCGGTTGAGGTCAATAACCGATAGAGATAGAGATTCTCTCATCGGTTATAGAGGGGGAGTAACGCATTACTTCCCCTCTTCTTTTTTATCCCGCATCTTGAGCAAAGTCGAAAGGTGCGGGATTTATTTTCTTAAAATAAATTTTAAAGCAGTCAGCAGGGTGGCCAGTCCGTATTTAACGCTTCGTTTAAAGTTTATGGAAGAGCTTTCGGCAAAGTATCTGACCGGCACCGGAATTTCGCCGATTTTATATTTTTTTTCTATAATCTGAAATAAAATTTGGGTGTCAAAAACAAAGTCGTCGGAATTTTTCATAAAGTCAATATTTTCCAGAACTTCTTTTTTATAAGCTCTCATGCCGGTGTGCCATTCGGATAAATTCTGGCCGCTGGCTAAATTTTCCACCAGAGTCAATAATCTATTGGCATAGTATTTATATTTAGGCATGCCGCCCTTAAGCGCCTCTTGGCGGGTTCTGATTCTGGAGCCCAGCATCACTTCAAAATAGCCATCGGCAATAAAATCCACAAAATGCTTAATCAGCTTTGGGTCATATTGGTAATCCGGGTGAAGCATAACTATAATATCAGCGCCATGCTCCAAGGCTAAGTTATAACAGGTTTTTTGGTTGCCTCCATAGCCCTTATTTTGTGAATGCTGAACAACCGTCAGCCCCAGTTTTTTTGCAACTCCAACAGTGTCATCACTGCTATAATCATCAACTAAAATAATTTCATCAACCACATTTTTGGGGATGTCGGCCACGGTTTTTTCTAAGGTTTTGCCAGCATTGTAGCCGGGCAGAACTACTATGGTTTTTGGCATATAATTCTAAATTCCCTCTCGACTCGTCAAGCTAAGCTTGACTTCGCTCGAGGCCTGTCGGCAATTTTCAATTTTTAAATTAATCATTAGTCATCATTCCACAATCCTTAATCATTAGTCCTTCTTCTCAATTTTTCTATACAAAAGATATGAGTAAACAATTGGAACCAATGACATAATGATAATCGGGATTACCAAAGTCAAAAAGATATTGCTGTAAGGCAAGAGGGGAGTGATCATCAGCAAAACACCCATAATCATAAACAGTTTGCCGCCTAAGCGGTGGGTTTTGTTCCAGACTTCATCAGAAGATAAAGTCCAGGGAGTCCTAATGCCCATAAACCAGTTGGATTTTAATTTGCTCATGTAGTTGCCCATAATCAAAAATAATAAACCCACAGAAATTGGCACCCAGACTTCGACCCTGATATTATAACCCAAAGAATTAAGGGAAGCGATCAGATAAATTCCAAAAAGCATAATCATAATAGCGTTTTTAAAAATGTGGTAAACATTTTCAAACTGTTTATACTTTTCCTTTTTCGGATCAATTTTAGGAATAAACCAGAACATCAGATACAAGCCAATAGCCACAATCGACATTAAAAAAGCGCCCTCAAGTTTTGAGCCGTACCTATCTACTTCGCCTACAGCGTTCCAATGAACCGGCACCTGCTCGGGAAAAACTGAATAAAAATAGAAGCCTAAAATAATCGAGGCAATGATGATTAGAATAGGAATTATCTCCGTCTTTAGTGTGAATTTCATAAAAGTTTAGGTTAATCGCTAATATATCTCTAATAAATCGCGAATATCCTCGCGAATGTTTCTCGAATTCTCGAATAATCGCGAATAAAAAGTATTAGTGAATTCGGGTGATATTAGAGAGATATTAGTGAGTATTAGCATTTTATTAGCGTTTTTTAAAAAGCTTAAAGTAATCGTCGATCATTTCTTCCATTACACTCAGATTCAAACTATAAATAATTTGCTGGCCTTGGCGTTCTTGTGAGATCAAGTCAGCTTGTTTAAGAAGATTAAAGTGGTGAGTCAATGAGGGCGGGGTAATCTTAAAATGCTCGGCAATGGCGCCGGCGGGCATTGATTTTTTTTTCAAAAGCTCCAGAATTTTGCGTCTGGTGGGGTCGGCTAGAGCTTTGAAGACTATCGTCAGTTTAGTCATATTACTGTCACGAATATATCTCTAATAAATCGCGAATATCCTCGCGAATGTTTCTCGAATTCTCGAATAATCGCGAATAAAAAGTATTAGCGAATTCGGGTGATATTAGCGAGATATTAGTGAGTATTAGCATTTTATTAGCGTTTAGATATTTAGGTAAGTATCTAAATATTAACATATTTACTAATAGTGTCAAATTATGAATTGTGGATAAATTTTTTCTAAATTTACAGTCTTTTATTCATTTGCTATAATTGGCGTATCAATAAACAATGAACAATAATCAATAATATTATGAATATCATCATTTTTGGACCTCAAGGCAGCGGCAAAGGCACGCAGGCAGAGGTTTTGGCTAAAAAGTTTAATATCCCGCATATTTCTACGGGTGATATTTTTAGGGATAATATTAAAAATCAAACAGAGCTTGGCAATAAAGCCAAAGAGTATATTGATAAAGGGCAACTTGTTCCTGATGATTTGACTATTAAATTAATCAAAGATCGCTTGAGTCAGCCCGATTCAAAGTCCGGCTTTATTTTAGACGGCTATCCAAGAACTATTCCGCAAGCAGAAGCATTGGATCGGGTCGTCGATATTGATAAAGTTTTAGAAGTTTGGATTTCGGACGAGGAATCAATAACGCGCCTGGCTGGCCGAAGATCGTGCCCGCAATGCGGAGCAGTTTATCATCTAAAGTTTAATCCGCCCCGACAGGATGAAAAATGCGATAAGTGCAATAAAACATTAATCATCAGAGAAGATGATACCGAAGAAGTCATTAAAAAACGTTTAGAGCAGTATCACCGGCAAACAGAACCTTTAATTGAGTATTATCAGAATCAAGACAAACATCTTAAAATCGATGGTATGCCGCCGATTCCTGAAGTCACCAAACAAATCAACGAAGAGATAAAATGATCAAGAACCGAAATAAAAAGAATCAAACAAATCTAAAGAACCGAAATAAAATTTTTGTTTTTAATTTTGAAAATTGTTTAGTACTTGATTCTTTTAATTTTTAATTTTATATATTTATGTCAACCATTACAATAAAAACTCCAGAAGAAATCAAAAAGCTTAGAGAGGGTGGAAAGATTTTGGCTAAAGTTCTGCGAGAGCTCGAAGGGGCGGCTCGCCCGGGGGTTAAAACTCATGAACTGGAAGATTTAGCCCAAAAGCTTATAAAAGAGGCCGGCGCCAAGCCATCGTTTTTAGGTTATGGCGAGCCGCCCTACTCCGCTGCTTTGTGTACATCTGTAAACGAAGAAGTGGTTCATTGTATTCCATCAAACAGAGAAATAAAAGAAGGCGATTTAATCGGCCTTGACTGCGGCATTTGGTATAAGGAGCTGTGTACTGATATGGCCGTGACTATTCCAATTGGCAAAGTATCGGCAGAAGTCAAAAAACTCATCAAAGTTACTAGAAAAGCTTTAGATATTGCTATCAATCAGATAAAGCCCGGAAATACTATAGGCGATTTAGGCAGCGCTGTTCAAAAATATGTTGAAAAAAATAATTTTTCTGTTATCCGGAAACTTGTCGGTCATGGAGTCGGCTATCAAGTCCACGAACCGCCAAGGATTCCCAACTTTGGGGAACCAGGCGAAGGTGAAATATTGAAAGAAGGCATGGTGCTGGCTATTGAGCCCATGGTCAACGTCGGTAGCCATGATATTGAAGTCAGGGATAATAAATGGGATATTGTGACTAAAGATAAAAGCTTGTCAGCGCATTTTGAATATACTGTTGTTGTTACTAAAAATGGTTGTGAGATTCTTACTAAATAAATATAATAATGACCAAAAACCAAAATCAAAAGAACCCCCTCGACTTCACCCACTCGGCCTCGTCTCAATGCCGACTCGACACGGAGGCGAGCTCGTGGCCGAGAGGTCGGGACAGGCAAACAAATCAAAAGAACCGAAATATTTTTTTATTTTTAATTTTAAAAATTGTTTGGTACTTGATTCTTTTAATTTTTCAAGTTATGTCAAAACTGTTAAGAATAGATTATGGGGAAGTAAAATAAAAAAAAGGGATCAACTATATTTTTTAATAGTTAATCCCCACCCCAGCCTTTTCCATTTTTAAAGTTTTCGACACTTGCTACTATAGCTGCTATCATAGATAGTAGGCAGGAGCGGCAAATCTGTAATAAGCGATTGAAAGCGGTTTTCATAATGCCCTCCATCTGTGCTTGGAACGATTTAATAAGCATATTAACTCATCTCAATAAATATGTCAAAGTTATTAGGAATAGATTATGGTCAAGCTAAGTGCGGCTTGGCCTTAGCTGATTCAGATGTCAAGACGGCAGTTCCTTTAGATGTTGTTAGTCTTAATGATTTAGGATTTCAGCCAAAGGCTGACCAGCCTCTGGCTGGTAGGATTAAGGATTTGATTGAGTCAGAAGAGATTGAGAAGATTGTGGTAGGCCTGCCTTTAGGCCTGGACGGCCGGGAAACAGCGCAGACAAAAGAAGTGCGTGAATTTATTAAAAATTTAAAATTAAAAACTGATATTGAAATTGTTGCCGAAGACGAACGTTTAACCACTGCTCAAGCCAAAAGGTCGGGCCATGATGACGCAGTCGCAGCTATGTATATTTTGCAATCTTATTTAGATAAATTAAATAAAAAACATAAAGATAATCAGTAGAAAGAGTATGCGACCTTGAGCGACCGTAGTGATTCGAAAGGGAGTCGAAAGGTGGCGGCTATGCATATCCTTCAATCATATATAGACAGAAACTATGGATAATTTGCTTTTAATAAAATATTATTTATTGCCGTTTGTTTTTTCTTTTATGATAGCGGTTATGCTGACGGCCATCATCAGAGCATTGGCTTTTAAACTAAAGATTTTTGATTATCCCACAGAGCCGCGCAAAATTCACGACAAGCCCATCCCGGAGCTCGGCGGTTTGGCAATTTTTTTAACATTTGCTTTAGTCGCTCTTATTTATCACCAGTCGGGGCTGTTGGTTGACGGTAAAATTGAATTAAGATTTGTTACCGGATTTTTAGTTGGCGGCTTAATACTGATGATCGGCGGTTTTTTAGACGATAAATTTAAACTCAAGCCCTGCCAGTCATTTATTTTTCCGGTTTCAGCCGCTTTAACAGTCATCTTTGGCGGCCTGGAAATCGGCTATATTACCAACCCATTAGGCGGCTTGCTGTATCTGGGCGGAACAATCTGGTCGCCGCTGTTGATTTTTTTCTGGCTTATAGGCATGATGTATACCACCAAATTTTTAGACGGCCTCGATGGCCTGGTCAGCGGCGTGGCCGTTATTGGTTCAATAATTTTATTTTTAGTCAGCTTATTTTGGGACAAGCCCCTTTCCGGAACTTCAATATTATGCTTAATTTTAGGCGGCAGCGCCCTGGGCTTTTTAATCTGGAACTTTCACCCGGCCAAGATATTTTTAGGCGAAGGCGGCAGTTTGTTTTTGGGCTTTATGCTGGGCGTGCTGGCCATTATCAGCGGCGCCAAAATTGCCACAGCGCTTTTAATTATGGGCATACCAATTCTGGATGTTGTTTGGGTAATCGTCAGAAGACTTTTTAAAGAAAAAAAATCGCCCTTTTTGGCCGATAAAAAACATCTGCACTTCCGGCTGTTGGATGCCGGTTTAAACCAGCGCCAGGCGGTTTTGTTTTTGTATCTTTTAACTTTGCTGTTCGGGGCTTCGGCCATTTTTCAGCAAACACTGGGCAAGCTCATCACTATGGGAATTTTAGTGGTGGTAATGCTGCTTTTGGCCTGGTGGGTGATTGCCAGGTATAAAAAGCGAAACTATGACCAAGGTTAAATATTTATTACTTATATTAATTTTACTCACGGGATGTCAAATGTCTCAAACCGCCAATAAAAAAGTAATAAGAATAAATCAAACTGAATTACAAGTTGAAATAGTCGAAACTCCTCAAGAAATCGCCCAGGGGCTTTCGGGCCGGAAAAACTTATGTGAAAACTGCGGTCTGCTTTTTGAATTTGCCGACTATCAGGTCAGGCATTTTTGGATGAAGGAGATGCAGTTTCCTTTAGACATCATCTGGGTTAAGGATGAGGTAATCGCGGGTATTGCTGAAAACGTTCCTATCTTTGATCTAAACGGACAAATCAGCCGTGTTCAATCATCAGAACAAGTCAATAAAGTTTTGGAAGTAAACGCTGGCTGGGCAGAAAATCATAGTATTAAAACAGGGGATAAAGTTGGAGGGCTTGACTGAAATTTTATTTTTGGTATAATGCTTTTAATCTGAATTCGCGAATTAATAACGAATTAACACAAACGACGCGAATAAACACGAACCTTTCGCGAACTTAATTACTAAAGTTTACGAACAATATGAAATTCGCAATAATAAAAACCGGCGGCAAGCAGTATAAGGTCGCTGAAAAAGATAAATTAAAAATCGAAAAGCTCGATGTTGACGAGGGCAAAAATATTGAATTTGACCAGGTGCTTTTAGTTGCCGACGGCAGTACTGTTGAAATCGGCACGCCAATTTTAAAGAAAAAAGTCACAGCCAAAGTTTTATCGCAGAGCCGGGCCAAAAAAATCAGAGTAGTAAAGTATAAACCCAAGGTTAGATATCATAAAGTTTACGGCCATCGCCAGCAGTTTACGGAAGTGGAAATCCAGAAGATAGGTTAAAAACCTTGCTATCATTCGGTAGGTACGCGCCACGGCGCACACGTACATTTTGGCAAGGTTTTTTATAATTCTCATCTGTTTTTCAAAGCGCTGCCTAGAGTAACCTCATCGGCCCCTCGACTTCGCCCTCTCGATTTCACTCGAGGGCTTCGCTCGGGACCTACTCGGTAGAATTAAAGAAGTGCTTTTTACAACTCCCTTCGGTTCTTCAAAGCGCTGCCTAGAGTAACCTCATCGGCCCCTCGACTTCGCCCTCTCGATTTCACTCGAGGGCTTCGCTCGGGACCTACTCGGTAGAATTAAAGAAGTGCTTTTTACAACTCCCTTCGGTTATTCAAAGCGCTGCCT